>JBEGKS010000247.1:0-3201 GCA_041183945.1 Bacteroidota bacterium
GTTTTAGTGAATGGATGGGCGCATGGGGAGAAGCCGATTTTGTGATTACACATCCTGAAGGCTATGCACTCTCTACTGAATTTACAAAAGGGGCTACCATTGAGCATAATCAAGACGAGGCATTAAAAGACGCCGACTTTGTATATGTAAAAAATTGGAGTAGCTATGAGCAGTATGGAAAGGTATTAAGTACTGATGCAGCTTGGATGATGACGAATAAAAAATTAGCGCTTACTAGTAATGCGAAACTTATGCACTGTTTACCTGTTAGAAGAAATGTTGAATTAAGCGATGAAATTTTAGATGGTCCTAATAGTTTAGTAACTAAGGAAGCTTCTAATAGAGTTTGGGCAGCGCAAGCAGTTTTAGCTGAAATTTTAAAAACCAATTCTATTTAATTCAATTCGATAAAAACTTGTTCAATAAATTATGGAATCATTATATGTAATTAAAATAGGGGGCAATATAGTTGACAATCCAGCATTGTTAACTACTTGCTTGCAAGCTTTTGCGCAAGTAAAAGGCCAGGCTATTTTAGTGCATGGTGGTGGCAAAATGGCTACTAGTATGGCTCAGTCCATGGGTATTGAACAAACTATGATAGAAGGTAGAAGAATTACAGATGAAGCTACTTTGAAAATAGTTACCATGGTAAATATTGTTGCACAGTTACAAGCATTAGGTGTTTCAGCAATGGGTTTGTCTGGTGCAGATGGTAATTTAATACAAGCACATAAAAGAAAGCATGCAAGCATTGATTATGGCTTTGTAGGAGATATAGATGCAGTGAATACTCATTTGCTTTTACAATTACTTTCTACCAATACTAAATTAGTAGTAGCACCCATTACCCATGATGGTAAGGGTCAGCTATTAAATACCAATGCAGATACCATTGCACAAAGCCTTGCTACTGCACTAGCGACTAAATATAATGTGCATTTAATTTATGGTTTTGAAAAAGAGGGCGTACTAAAGGATATCAATGATCTCAGTTCAGTCATTGCGCGAATGGATAAACCCATTTACGGTTCACTTAAAGATCAAAAACTCATATTCGAGGGAATGATCCCCAAAATAGACAACGCGTTTGAAGCCCTCGATAATGGTGTAGCATCTGTTATTATTGGAAAGGCTGAAAAAATGAATGAATTAATTAATGGTACAGCAGGTACCACAATCACCAAATAATGTCTCCATCATCTACTATACATAATACAAATACAAGCGTCTTACAAAAAGACGCCATCGATTTATTAAAAAAATTAATAGCCATACCTTCTTTTAGTAAAGAAGAAGATAAAACAGCTTTAGCCCTTACTCAATTTTTTGCAGCTAGAAATATTAAAGTAAATACTATTAAAAATAATATCTGGGCAACCAATTTACATTTCGATGCAAATAAGCCTAGTATATTATTGAATTCACACCACGATACAGTAAAGCCTAATAAAGGCTATACCAACGAGCCTTTTAGCCCTATTGAAAAGGAAGGTAAATTATACGGGCTAGGTGCTAATGATGCCGGCGGTTGTTTGGTAAGTTTAATAGCTTGCTTTTTACATTTTTATGCAATGCCTAATTTAGGGTACAATATAATTTTTGTAGCATCTGCTGAAGAAGAAATTTCTGGTCATGATGGTATTGAATTAGTGCTTCCTCAAATTCCTACAATTGATTTTGGAATAGTAGGCGAGCCTACCAAAATGGAAATGGCTATTGCAGAAAGAGGCTTATTAGTTTTAGATGTTGTAGCCACAGGCAAGGCGGGTCATGCAGCTAGAGAGGAAGGCGAGAATGCAATTTATAAAATACTAGCAGACATAGAATGGTTTAAAAATTACCAGTTTGAAAAAGTGTCTGATTTATTAGGCAAGGTAAAAATGACAGTGACTGTTATAGATACCGATAATAAACAACATAATGTAGTGCCTTCTACTTGTAAAATGGTGGTAGATGTTCGTGTGAATGAACTTTATAGTTTTGAAGAAGTTTTGAAAACCATTCAAGAAAATGTAAAAGGAGAAGTAAAGCCAAGAAGTGTAAGAATGCGCTCTACTAGTATTGCACTTGATCATGTATTGGTGAAAGCAGGCAAGGATTTAGGTAAGGGCCATTATGGTTCTGTCACTACATCTGATAAAGCATTAATGCCTTTTGCTACCTTAAAAATGGGTCCAGGCGATTCTGCTAGATCTCATACAGCTGATGAATTCATTTATATAAAAGAAATAGAAGAAGGAATTGTTGATTATATTCAATTACTTGAAAAAATAGTTTAACCATGAGTAAGCTTTGGCAAAAAAATAATAAAGTATCAGATTTGGTAGAAAAATTTACCATTGGTAATGATCAGGCTATGGATATGTATTTAGCTAGTTATGATGTACTAGGTTCAATTGCGCATACTACAATGCTTGCAGAAGTAGGCTTATTAACTGCTGCAGAGCAAGCAACTATTAAAAAAGCCTTAGTCGCTATTTATGAAAAAATACAAGCGGGCAATTTTTCTTTAGACCCAGGAGTAGAAGACATTCATTCTCAAGTAGAAATATTATTGACTGCTTCTTTAGGTGATGCAGGTAAAAAAATACATAGTGCTAGAAGTAGAAATGATCAGGTTTTAGTTGACATTAAATTATTTTTACGCGCTGAATTAATGAATTTAACAGCCTCTGTGCAGGCTTTATTTAAAACCTTACAAGAAAAAAGCGAAGCCCATAAAAATGATTTATTACCAGGCTATACGCATTTGCAATTAGCCATGCCTTCTTCCTTTGGTTTATGGTTAGGTGCTTATGCAGAAAGTTTAGTAGATGATATTACAGTTTTACAAGCTGCTTATAAAGTAGTGAATAAAAATCCATTGGGCTCGGCTGCGGGCTATGGCTCTTCTTTTCCTATTAATAGAACGAGAACCACTGAATTATTAGGTTTTGAATCTTTGAACTATAATGTAGTGTATGCACAAATGGGCAGGGGTAAGGCGGAAAGAGTCACCGCTATGGCCATTGCCAATATTGCCGATACTTTGTCTAAATTAAGTATGGATGCTTGTTTGTTTATGAATCAAAATTTTGGTTTCATTCAATTTCCGGAAGCGTTAACCACTGGTTCAAGCATCATGCCGCATAAAAAAAATCCAGATGTATTTGAATTAATAAGATCTTATTGCAATAGAATAAAAGCCTTGCCCAATGA
>JBEGKS010000248.1:0-2667 GCA_041183945.1 Bacteroidota bacterium
CTATTACTTTAACGGGCATGCGTGCCCAAGAAATTGCCAATGAAGTTTTTCCAGGACTAGGACATTTACTTTCTTTTTTAGTCATTCTCGGAGGCTTTGCATTTAATATTGGCAATATTGCAGGATGTGGACTAGCCTTAAATATTTTAACAGGTATTTCTTTTGCCAAAGGAGCTATTATAAGTGGTATCGTAGCCATTGTCATTTTTTGGATTCAAGAAATTGGAAAAATGTTAGACCAACTCACTAAAGTTTTAGGCATTATAAAAATTGGACTTACTTTAATTATTGTCTATGCAGCGCACCCTCCTATTTTAGAAGCAGTGCACCATAGTTTTATTCCTGAAAAAATTTCTTTACTCGCCATAGTAACAATTGTAGGTGGTACCGTGGGAGGCTATATTACATTTTCAGGTGCACACCGACTCATTGATGCAGGCATTAAAGGCAGTGAACATATTTCTTTTGTAACTAAAACTGCAAGCCGTGGTATTTTAATTTCTTCCTTCATGCGTTTTATTTTATTTCTAGCAGTGGTAGGTATTGTAAGCAAGGGCATTCATTTAGATAAAAATAATCCAGCTGCTACTGTTTTTGAATCGGCGGGTGGAAGATGGGGCTTATTTATTTTCGGTATTGTATTATGGAGTGCTGCCATCTCTTCTGTGATAGGCGCCTCCTATACTTCTTATAGTTTTATAAAAAATACAAAAATTGCGCTGCTTCAAAACGAAAGAAAAGTAATTACTGCATTTATTGTAGTCTCCACTTCCCTATTTGTTTTTTTAGGAAAGCCTAAAGAGTTACTACTAATGGCAGGCTTAGTGAATGGATTTATTTTACCATTTGCATTGTCCATTATGTTAATTGCTAGCAGAAAACTGCCTGCTTTAAAAAAATTTAAATACCCTCTATGGATTGAACTCATGGGTTGGATGGTAGTGGCTATAATGGGATCGATGAGTGTCTTAGCCTTAATGGAGCAACTCAATAGCTAAGCTAGTTTCTTTCAGTATTACCTTGTTCTAGCATATCCATTTTATTTTCTTTTGGCTTGATACCAAAATTATAACGCAGCGATAAGCCTAGTCTTCTTGAATCTGTTGCTCTATAGCCTACTGCATTCTGTGAACCCTGCTTTAAAACGAAATTATTTTTATTGGTATATAAAAAGTCATTGTAACTAGCAGTAATGGTTAATTTTTTCTTTAAGAACTGTCTGTTAATGGTGGCGTTCAAAGTTCCAAAATCGGATAATTCATAAAATTGTTGCTGTCCTTTAAATCTCCAAAAACCATTCAATGTCATGGTTGACAATCCGTCTAACTTAAAGGATTGAAAAGTGAATACAGACCAAGTACCTCTATTGAACATAATGGGCTTGCCTTCATAAAATCCATTATAGTTATTTCTATTGTACTGAGTTCCTAAAACGGCAAAAAACTTTTTGCCTGGAGGAATAACTCCTATAATTCTAAAATAAGTTTCTCTACTCTTTCCTAAATTATCATAAGTTCTATAACTCACTTGTTTATTCGTGGGTGACTGATACACTACATTGGTGAATATATCGGTGGTTTCATTCACTCCATATGCAAACAAAGGCTTGTCGTCTACACTAATATTAGCCTCGTAGTTACTAGTAAACTGAGGCTTTAAATTAGGATTACCCACTTCATATAAGAATGGGTCAATATATTTAGCAAAAGGATTAAAATAATCATAAGATGGCCTGCTAATGGTTTTTCGATAGACTAAAAACCCACGCAGTTCATAGTTCATGATCATCATTATCTTTCTACTTAAATACACATAAGGGAAGGCGTCCGTTCTATTTACTGAAAAAGTAGTGTCCTTAGGAATAAACTGATGCCCTTGCATAATGGTTTGCTCCAACCTTGAACCTACTTTTAAAACAATAGGGCCCCAGGTTTTAGACCCTTGCAAATAAGCTGCATTGATTTGTTCTGTATAATGAAACTTGCTGGTACGAAAAGGATCTGGTGAGATAAGACCAGCTACATTTTTAGTATAATTAGAGTTATTATTAAAATTTAACACCGAAGTTTTAACACCTGACTCTATATTAATGCCTCTTAATTTTTTTCTAATATCAGATTGATAGGTAAAATAATTTCTATCATTACCATAATCGCCCTCTCCGCCAGTGCTTGTATTTTTAGCGAGTAATAAATTAGAATAGTTTTGATTGGTACTACTTTTTGAAAAATTAAAAGATACATCATTCACCCACTCACCGCCCACTGTATCTAATTTTAATTTCACTCTAAAAGATTGATTCACAAAATTATTCGTCCCCTTATTATTTACATAAGATTGTAAATTACCTGTATTTTGATTGGTAGAGAGCTGACGTAAAAAAGACAGGTTATTCGTAGTATTGTCAAATTTATTTTGACTCATTCTTCCGTCATAATTTAATTCCCATTTTTCTTTAATAGTTTTTCCAAAACCATAACCCAAATTCACCGAATGATTGGGCTTGACTGCTCTTGCCTCTTGTCTTAATACAGAATCTATGGAAAGTATTCTATCTGTATTAGTTATTGAATAATCATTGCCATTATTATATTGTGCATTCACATAAGAGCTTAATTTGTCATTATTGTTATTCAAATTAAAACCAATGTATTGATTACCATATTC
>JBEGKS010000249.1:0-2667 GCA_041183945.1 Bacteroidota bacterium
GCATGGCAGTAGGTATACCACGACCATTATCTTGAACGCTGATAGAGTTGTCCTCGTGAATAGCTACTTCAATATGGGAGCAATAGCCAGCTAAGGCCTCATCGATAGAGTTATCGACCACCTCATATACAAGATGATGAAGCCCTTTTGAGCCTACATCGCCAATGTACATGGCAGGTCTTTTTCTAACGGCTTCTAAGCCTTCTAAAACCTGGATACTGTCGGCACCATAATTCTTATTTTCTGCTGATTCGTTTGACTGTAAATCGTTGGACATAATTGTAATAAAATTGGTTAGTTTTTCGATGCATTCCGAATGTATACAAACTTAAGATAATTAAGGGTTTAAAGCCTGTTTTAGGCTCGATTTAGTTATCCCCATTTTAGGCATTTTGTGAATAGTTTTTTGGCCTCAAAAAGGGGTGTTTTTTATGTCATTTTTAGGTCAGATTTTGGGGGCAAATAGTTGCTTTAGGCTTTATGCCTTAATTTTGTAGAAATGACACAGGTACAAGAACTCTTAAAGCAAGCAAATACAGCCCAAGCATTTACTGGGATGGCCATGCTATATAGCAAGGAGCAACGCATACCTGGGTCTACCCAATATCAAATTAAAAGGTATATGGCGCAGGAGGCCTGGGGTGCAGAAGATACAGGCATGTTTGTATACCACTACAATGCCCAAAAGCCCAAGGAGAATTACTTAGAATTAAGGTTTTGTATTTCTGGAAACAGATACTGTGACAATAAGGTTTGCGGGGGTTGCAACCAATTACCCACTGCAGATTGTGTGGGTCCGATGCGCACCATTGATGTTTTTTCTTTTCACTTTACAGCTACTTTTTTACATCAGTTTGTACATAATGTAAAAACCAATAATAAGAAAGATGAGTTGCTAGCTTTTAAACATACAGACAATTTTACGAAAACTTTTCCTTTAAGTTTGAAGAAGCGACATACCCTAGATGCCTTATTGAATCATAGTTACAGCGGTTCTTTAGAAAATATTTTTGTGAATGCTAAGATTCATGAACTATTGGTATACAGTTTAGAAAGCATCATTGAAGAAAAAGAAGTGGTCTTTACTTGTAAGTTTTTAGCAGATGAAAGAGGCAAGGAAAGTATCTATCAAGCACGTGAATTTTTACTACAACATATTGGCGATCCTATTACCATAAAAGAGTTGAGTCGTAAAGTGGCCATGAACGAATGTTACTTAAAAAAAGGCTTTAAAGAAGTATACGGCACCACCATCTTTGATTTCTACCAACAACAAAGAATGGAGCATGCGAAGTACTTGCTATATGAAAAATCTTTAAGCGTAACAGACGTTTCAGCACTTTTGGGCTATTCTTCTATTTCCCATTTCTCTGCTGCTTTTAAAAAGCATACCGGCTTAAAGCCTTGCGAGTTATTGAACTAGTGCGCTTTCTATAATTTTACTTACTTTTATTTTCTAAACTTTTATTATGCGTTTAATATTTGCATTTGCAACCTTAGTGCTTTTTAGTTCTTGTATTAACCAAAGAGTGGATTTAATTGTGCATCATGCACAAATTTATACGGTCAATAATGAGTTTACAATGGCAGAGGCCATGGCCATACAAGATGGCAAAATAGTAGCCATTGGAACCAATGATGATATTTTAAAAGAGTATAAGTCCGATTCAACAGTGAATGCCAACAATGCAATTATATATCCTGGTTTTATAGATGCGCATGCACATTTTTTAGGTTATGGACAGTCTTTGTATGCAGTGGATTTAATGTTTGTGCCTAGTTGGGAAGAAGCTATTGAAAGAGTGAAAGCCTTTGCTATAAAGCATCCTGGTAAAGGTTGGATAAGAGGAAGAGGTTGGGACCAGAACCGTTTTGCAGGCAAACAATTTCCTACCAATGCGGAATTGAATATTTTATTTCCAGACAGGCCTGTGATTTTAGAAAGAGTAGATGGTCATGCAAGTATTGCCAATGATTATGCATTAGCACTTGCGGGTGTGAAAGCAGGTCAAACTATTGAAGGAGGACAGTTCACTGTACAGAATGGAAAATTAACTGGTTTATTAATTGATAACGCTGTAGGTGTTGTTGAGAAAAAAATTCCAGAGACCACCAAGGAAGATTATAAAAATTGGTTGACTGCTGCACAACAAAATTGTTTTGCTACAGGACTAACTACCATTACCGACTGCGGATTAAGCCCTGAAGATGTTGACTATGTTGACGCCTTGCAAAAATCCAATGATTTGAAAATGCGTTTATATGTAATGTTAAGCGATAAGCCTAGTACCTATACTTCAAAATATTTCACAGATGGTGGCTATCTAACGGATAGATTATCGGTGAAAGGCATTAAAGTATATGGAGATGGTGCACTTGGGTCAAGAGGTGCTGCCTTGCTAGCGCATTATACAGACAAGCCAGGCTGGGGTGGATTCTTATTAAGTAGTCCCGCGCATTTTGATAGCATTGCAGCTAAATTAATTAATACCGATTTTCAAATGTGTACCCATGCAATTGGAGACAGTGCGAACAGAACTATATTAAAAGTATATGCTAAGTATTTAAAAGGAAAGAATGATAAAAGATGGAGAATAGAGCATGCGCAAATATTAAACCCAGCTGATTTTCATTATTTCGAAGAGAATAGTATTATACCTTCTGTGC
>JBEGKS010000250.1:0-2648 GCA_041183945.1 Bacteroidota bacterium
TCTCCGACTTGAACGGAGGACCCCATCATTAACAGTGATGTGCTCTAACCAACTGAGCTAAGGAGGAGTGTTCCTTTTAAGGGTGGCAAAAATAATAAAATTTACTTAAGAACAAAACATTAAAACAAAGAAAATGACTGAAAACCAATAAAAAGACCTTCTTCTCTTAACTCTATAGGGTAGGTTTTCAGGAAATAGCCCTCACCGCTTGTATTTCGGCCATTTTTCATATCAAAACAATATCTATGTAATGGACAAACCACCTGGCCCAAAGGGTTAATATAGCCCTGTGCCATGCGACCACTGGCATGCGGACATTTACTTGCAAAAGCTAGGTATCCTTCCTTCCATTTTGCTAGGGTAACATTCTTGCCTTCTACCTCCAACTCTACCATATTATTTTCAGCCCAGTCTAGGCTTAATGGCGCAGCGGTAATTAATTTCCATTCCAACTTACTCATTAGGTATAATAAACAGTTTTATAAGGAAATCTTATTTGATACATGTCTCTTACTTTATGTAAAATAACTGTTCTTAATTCTTCAATGTTTTGTTTTTCAATGGCGCTAATAAAAACGGCTTGGTTATTGGTAATGCCGTTCCACTTATCTTTTAATTCAATGAGTAAATCTTGTTTGACTTCATCCGATATCCACTCATCAAAATATTTCTCTTTGTATAAATCCATTTTATTGAAAATAGTAATAATGGGTTTATCAAATGCTTTTAATTCTTGTAATGTTTTATTTACCACCCCTATTTGGTCTTCATACTGCGCATGAGAAACATCTACCACATGTAATAATACATCGGCTTCTCTTACTTCATCTAATGTACTTTTGAAACTTTCTACTAAATGATGTGGAAGTTTACGAATAAACCCAACCGTATCACTTAATAAAAAAGGTGTGTTCTCGAAAACTACTTTACGCGTAGTGGTATCAAGGGTTGCGAATAATTTATTTTCAGCAAACACTTCACTCTTACTTACTAAATTCATAATGGTACTCTTGCCCACATTGGTATAGCCCACTAAGGCCACACGAATAAACTCTCCTCTTTCTTTTCTTTGTGTGAAGGCTTGCTTATCAATTTCAAGTAAGCGTTTGCGTAGTAAAGAAATTTTATCTTTAACTATACGACGGTCGGTTTCAATTTCTGTTTCCCCGGGACCTCTCGATCCAATCCCCGCACCTTGTCTTTCCAAATGCGTCCACATACCTTTTAAACGAGGTAGTATATATTGGTACTGTGCTAACTCCACTTGTACTTTAGCCTGCGCTGTTCTTGCACGCGCTGCAAATATGTCTAAGATTAAATCACTTCTATCAATAACCCTGCACTTTACTTCTTTTTCAATATTGGTAATTTGAGAGCCCGATAATTCATCATCAAAAATAACAACATCAATATCTTTCTGTGCAACGTATTGTTTTATTTCTTCTAGCTTTCCCTTACCCACAAAAGTTCTAGAGTCGGGATGAGGCAATCTTTGCTTGAACGATTTTAAAGTTTTAGCGCCTGCTGTTTCTGCTAAAAAAGCTAACTCATCTAAATATTCATCTACCTGTGCTTCAGTTTGATCTTTCTGTATTACACTCACTAGTACCGACTTCTCTTCTTTCTTAAATATTTTCTTTTTCTCTATCAACTTTACTTGTTTTTACAAAGATAGGCTAATCCATTAGGTCCATAAAAAAACCCTCCGTAAAAGAGGGTTTCGTAAATATTATATTAACTACTATAAGCCACTAATGGTGAAACCTACAGAGAACTTATTCATAAGCGGACCATAACCATCGCGTAAAACACCGTTTACTTGGTAGCCTAAGTCTAATGAAAATACACCATAACCCACTCTTCCTGTTAATGCAACATCGGTTGCGTTAAAGAAGCGTTTGTTTGATTCTTTTTGAACATAATTTTTACCATTAATAGAAGTACCAGTATTACTTACCATATTCTTTCCTTTAGAATACGCTTTTAATAAAGTGCCCAACTTAAAGCCTACTGCAGCTTTCCAAGATGAACCAGGATGCGCAGGATCGCTAAAATATCTTAACTCCACAGGTGCTTCTAAATAAATAGTAGTTACTTTTAATTTAGAAAAGTGATTTGATAAAGAGTCGATAGCTCTAAAAGGTAAAGTATTCGCTGGAGATTTTACATCTACAAAAGTATGGTTGTCGAAGAAAATATTACTAGTTCCAACACCTGCTCCAAAGGCCACACTATATTTAGGATTTGTCGCAAAAGGTTTATCGTACATGAAGTACAAATTGAAGTGACGGCTTAAACCACCCCCTAATTTTACACTGTCAGGACGGCTAGTCCAAGTATCGGTACCGAATTGGAACATGAAATGGTCGGCTGGGCGACCTGTAAGGTCTAATTTTTTACTCCCTGTTGTTGCTGCTGTTTGGGCATTTAAAAACATGCCAAAGAATAAAATGGAAACGACTGATAAAATAACTTTCTTCATCCCGCAAAAATAGCAGAAAAAAAGGGTAGATACCTTTAAAAAAGGTTAAAAATTAGTACTTTTGCCGCCTACATCGAAAGATGCGGGCCTATAGCTCAGTTGGTTAGAGCACCTGACTCATAATCAGGGGGTCCCAGGATCATGCCCTGGTGGGCCCACAGCCGAA
>JBEGKS010000251.1:0-2644 GCA_041183945.1 Bacteroidota bacterium
TTGTTTGGACAAGAATTTGTATATTTGCCACTCAATATGTAAACTATGAGTAAGTACCCTTCAGGCGTTTTATTTGGCAAAGAATTAGAAGCATTATACAACGATGCCAAAGCCAATAATTTTGCAATCCCAGCAGTAAACACAATAGGCACAGATACCATTAATGCAGCTATCGAAACAGCCGCAAAGGTGAACTCTCCTATTATCATACAATTTTCAAACGGCGGTGCACAATTCATTGCTGGAAAAGGCATGCCGAACGATAATATGCAAGCAAATATTCAAGGTGCTATTGCAGGTGCTTTACATGTGCACCAAGTTGCTAAATTTTATAATGTTCCTGTCGTATTACATACCGATCACGCATCAAAAAAATGGCTTCCTTGGATCAGTGCATTAATTGACGCCGGAGAACAATACAATAAAGAAAAAGGACAACCTTTGTTTAGTTCACACATGTTAGATTTATCTGAAGAATCTTTGGAAGAAAATATTCAAACCTCTGCCAACTTCTTTAAAAGAATGGCGCCATTGGGCATGAGTATTGAAATTGAATTAGGGGTAACTGGTGGTGAAGAAGATGGGGTTGATAATAGTGGTGTTGAAAATGACAAATTATATACACAACCTGAACACGTAGCATATGCATATACTGAATTAAGTAAAATCAGCAATATGTTTACAGTTGCAGCAGCTTTTGGAAATGTACACGGTGTTTATAGTCCAGGCAATGTTGAATTAAGACCCGATATTTTAAATAATAGTCAGGTATATATTCAAAACCATTTAAAGACAGAAGCAAAACCTGTTTACTTTGTTTTCCATGGCGGTTCTGGTTCTCCTCAAAATCAAATTAGAGAAGCCATTGGATATGGAGCAATTAAGATGAATTTAGATACCGATTTACAATGGGCTTTCTGGGAAGGTATTTTGAAATATTATATTAAGAATGAAGCCTACCTACAAACCCAATTAGGAAATCCTGATGGGTCAGATAAACCCAATAAAAAGTTTTACGATCCTAGAGTTTGGTTAAGAAAAGGGGAAGAATCCTTTATTTCACGACTAGAAATTGCATTTAACGACTTAAACTGCATAAACCGTAATGCTTAAACAAAATTTTAACACAGCCATACTTACCCAAAATTAGGTGGCTGTTTATTTTTTAATAACTTCATAATAACGAACCCGATTGCATAAGCACAGCTGTTATTATAGCCCGTGTATATTATTTTAAATCGATGCTAATGAAAAACCGAGAAGAAGATATTGAAGTAAACCTAACAGGCGAGGAAACGATTGGCAATGATGCTAGTAAATCCAGGTGGTTTAAAAGAATAAGAAAAGGGATTACTACTTCCACAGCCGATAAAAAAGAAACACCTGAAGGATTATGGACAAAATGTCCCTCCTGCAATCACATATGCACTAGTTCCGAACTAAAGGAAAATTTGTATATATGTAGTAAGTGTAATTTTCACCATCGCATTGGCAGTGATGCATATTTTGACATTTTATTTAATGATGCCGAATTCACTGAATTGTTTGATAATATTAAAAGTAAAGATGCGTTGAATTTTACTGATTTGAAAAATTATCAAAAACGATTGGATGAAATTCATGCAAAAACAGATTTAAAGGATTCCATGCGTGTTGCTGTTGGAAAAGTAAATGATGAATCCATGGTGGTTGCTTGTATGGACTTTGAATTTATCGGCGGTTCCTTAGGCAGTGTAATGGGTGAAAAATTTAGTCGTGCAGTTGATTATTGTATTCAAAACAACCATCCTTTTTTAGTGATTAGTAAAAGTGGTGGCGCACGTATGATGGAAAGTGCTTTTAGCTTAATGCAATTAGCAAAAACAAGTGGTAAATTATCCCAATTAAGTGATGCTAAATTACCATTCATATCTTTATTAACCGACCCTACCTTTGGCGGTATTTCAGCAAGCTTTGGCATGTTGGGCGATATCAATATTGCGGAACCAGGTGCTTTAATTGGTTTTGCAGGCCCAAGGGTTATTAAGGAAACTATAAAAAAAGATTTACCTCCTGGATTCCAAAGAAGTGAATTTTTATTAGAACATGGATTTTTAGACTTTATCATTGATCGTAAGGAGTTAAAAAACAAACTCTCTGAAGTTGCCTTCCTTTTTAGAAATTAAATACCCAGTAGCTTAAGTTTCTAATTCAAAAACAAAATACTTATATTACTTTTGTTCCCGGTCCCTAGCATAAGAGACCGGGATTATTTTTTATGGCAAAAGTGGTGAAACAAACCGAACTCAATAATAGGCAAGCCTATTTTAACTTCCACATCGAGGATAAGTATGAGGCGGGTATTGTATTGTTAGGCACTGAAGTAAAATCGATCAGGGAGGGCAAGGTGAGTTTTAATGACTCTTTTTGCATGTTTGACAAAGGAGAACTTTGGGTAAGGGGTTTATTCATTAATGCCTATACCCATGGTAATAAAAACAACCACATTGAAGTACACGATCGCAAATTACTATTAAATAAAAGAGAGCTTGAAAAATTAGAAGGCAAGGTGAAAGAGAAAGGTTTTTCCATCATCCCACTACGTATATTTTTTAATGAAAAGCGCTATGCCAAAGTGGAGATTGGTTTGGCTAAAGGTAAAAAG
>JBEGKS010000252.1:0-3568 GCA_041183945.1 Bacteroidota bacterium
TAGATAAAGTTTTTTTCATTTTATGCATTAAGAACATGTCATCACCACTGGCAATATGATCTACACCTTGGTAACCTCCTACTGCAATAAAGGCCGATTTTTCAAAAGCTAAATTCGCACCATTACTCATAGAGTGTTTACCCGCGCCCACTGCAGCCGCTGTAATGCCTTGTAGGGCTAAGAAATCTAACACTTGAAACTCATTCAATATTCCTTTCTCTTTTATAAACATAACAGGCGCTGCTACAAATACGGGGTTATTCGCTTGTATATATTGATGATATAATAATAACCAATACTTTGGCGCAATACAATCTGCATCGGTGGTTATAATCCAATCACCCTGCGCATGACTCACTGCTTTTTCAATAGCCTTCTTTTTGAAAGAACTAATTTCATCGGCTTTATAAAAATCTGAAAGACTTAATAATTTAACATGCGAGTGCTGTTCATGAATGGCTTTTACAATGGAGGCTGTATCATCTTCTGAAAAATCATCAATTACAATTACTTCAAAAAATTCACTTGGATAAGCTTGCGCCAATATAGAGTCTACACATTTTTTAATATTAGCTGCTTCGTTTCTTGCAGGAATCACAATTGAAAAACGGGTATAGGCAGTAACTGGTCTATCTGGTTTAAAATCAAAAAAAGAAAGTTTATCAAACCAGAAGCGGTAGGCAATTAATAAGCCGGCATACATAAGGGTTAAAATAGCAAGTATCCAATCTAAAAAGTAATGCATGGCACAAAGTTAATTGCTTTTCCCTCGCAGAAATAGGATTTTTTAATTGTTTGAATTAAATTGTAGATTCAAATGATTGCTTTAAAATAGCCCCGTACATGAAGGAAAGAAATTTAAAAGTATTAAAAATTCACCCTAAGGATACCGTATTAGTAGCCCTTACCCACTTAAAGAAGGGTGAATCCATCATTTTTGAAAACGAGACCTATATTTTAAAAGAGGATATTGAAGAAAAGCATAAGTTTTTCATAAAGGACTTAACTAAAGGAATGCTTATTACTATGTATGGTATTACTGTAGGTAAAATAGTAATTGATAATGTTAGAAAGCATGAAGCAGATGCCTATGCTTTTAGAAATGCGAACTACCAATGGCAGGCCCCAAACACAAATAATTTCAAAAACAAAACCTTTAACGGCTACCATAGAACTGATGGAAAAGTGGGTACTGCCAATTACTGGTTATTTATTCCTACAGTATTTTGTGAAAATAGAAACTTGGATGTTATTAAAGAAGCCTTGCATCATGCATTGGGTTATACCATTACTGATAAGTACAAAGAATTTGCAGAGGAAGTTGTGAAGAATATACACAATACGAAAAGTTTAGTCATTGATGAACATATTACTATTGCACCTTCTATTGAAAAAAGAGTATTTAAAAATATAGATGGCATTAAATTTTTAAACCATCAAGGAGGTTGTGGAGGCACAAGACAGGACGCCTCTACTTTAAGTAATTTATTAGCCGCCTATGCAGATCATCCTAATGTTGCAGGCATTACTTTATTAAGTTTAGGTTGTCAGCATTTACAAATAGATGATTTTAAAAATGATTTAAAAAAGAGAAACCCTAATTTCGATAAGCCCTTAATTATTTTTGAACAGCAATCATCACAAAGTGAAGAGCAATTAATTAAGTCGGCCATTCAATCCACTATTGAAAAATTAAAAGAGGCGAATAAGATTGAAAGAAAACCAGCACCTCTTAGTAAATTATGTATTGGCGTGAAATGCGGTGGCAGTGATGGTTTCAGCGGTATATCTGCAAACCCAGCTGTTGGACATGCAGCCGATATTTTAGTGGCATTGGGCGGACAAATATTACTTGCAGAGTTCCCTGAATTATGCGGAGCAGAACAAGAATTAATTGATAGAGCAGTAGATGAAAAAACAGCAGCTAAGTTTATACGATTAATGGAAGACTATAATAAAATGGCACATGCAGTAGGAAGTGGATTTCATATGAACCCTTCTCCTGGTAATATAAAAGATGGACTTATAACCGACGCTATAAAAAGTGCAGGGGCTTGTAAAAAAGGTGGAACAGCTCCTGTGGTAGATGTATTAGATTATACCGAACCCGCCACTAAAGCAGGCTTAAGTTTAGTTTGTACACCGGGCAATGATGTAGAAGCCACCACAGGCAAAGCAGCAAGCGGTGCTACTTTAATTTTATTTACTACTGGATTAGGCACACCTACAGGTAATCCTGTATGTCCTGTGATAAAAGTATCTACCAATACAAAACTTGCCAATCGCATGTCTGATATTATAGACATTAATACCGGAGAAATTATAGATGGTATAAAAACAATTGAAGAAGTGGGAGAAGAAATTTTAGACTACTGCATTAAAGCTGCTAGTGGTGAAGTCATTCCAAAGGCAGTGCAATTACATCAGGACGATTTTATACCTTGGAAAAGAGGCGTTTCCTTATAATAAAGAACAATCATTTTACAATAAATTAATCATACAATGTTTTTACTTCATCAAAAAACAGCTCTAGTTACAGGCGGAGGTAGTGGTATAGGAAAAGAAGTCTGTATTGTGTTAGCTAAACAAGGTGCTAAAGTATATGTGGTGGACCTTAGTGAGCAGAACGCTAATGAAACAGTTGACATAATTAAAAAAAATGGCGGGGAAGCGAAATCAATTGTAATTGATGTAACGAATCAAAAAGTATTAATGGCAGCCTATGCAAATATTGAAGCCCTTCATATTTTAGTGAATTGTGCAGGCATTTCTCATATTGGCAATGCAACCAATACAGAAGAACAAGATTTTGAAAAAATATTTAATGTCAATGTAAAAGGGGTATACAATAGTTTACATGCAGCTATACCTATTATGCAAAAAACAGGAGGCGGTGCCATTGTCAATATAAGTTCCATTGTTGCAAAAGTGGGTGTTTCAGACCGTTTTGCCTATGGCATGAGCAAGGGTGCCGTGCATGCTATGACATTGAGTGTGGCTAAGGATTTTATAAAAGATAATATAAGATGTAATAGTATCTCTCCAGGAAGAGTGCATACTCCTTTTGTAGATGGTTTTTTGAAAAAGAATTACCCAGGTAAAGAAGCAGAAATGTTTGATAAATTATCTAAAACACAACCTATTGGAAGAATGGGCAAGCCTATAGAGATTGCTCACCAAGTTTTATATTTGTGTAGTGATGAAGCAAGTTTTATTACAGGTAGCGATTATGCCATTGATGGCGGTTATGTTACATTAAATAGTTAAAAATGAAATTAATAAGATTCGGAAAAGAAGGACAAGAAAAACCAGGCATTCATTTAGAGGGTAAAAATTATGATCTAAGTGCTTTTATAAAAGATTATGATGAAAGCTTTTTTGAACAAAATGGTTTAGAAAAATTAAAAGGTATAGTCAATGAAGAAAAATTACCACTCATAAATGAGGGGCAAAGAATAGGATCCCCAATTGCAAGACCTTCTAAAATTTTATGTATTGGCTTGAACTATGCAAAGCATGCAAAGGAAACTGGAGCTGCTATTCCAACAGAACCTATACTGTTTATGAA
>JBEGKS010000253.1:0-2620 GCA_041183945.1 Bacteroidota bacterium
AAAGGGACTTATTTTTGCCATGGGCGCGAAGTTCGTTCTTTTTGTTGAGAATTAAATTTTTTCAGCGAATGATTTCATCAAGTTGCAGAAAGCTTCTACACTTGAATAAGGTAGGGCATTATACATGCTCACTCTTATTCCACCCACTGTTCTATAACCTTTCACACCAATCATTCCTTCTGCTTTACATAAAGCTAAAAATGCTTCTTCTTTGGAACTATCTGTTAAAAAGAAAACGGCATTCATAATACTTCTGTCTTCTTTAGCAATAGGACAATGAAAAGCCGGAAGGCTATCAATAGTATTGTATAATAAATTCGATTTTGCTATGTTTAATTTTTCCATAGCTGCTAAACCCCCTTGTGCTTCTATCCAACGAAGGGTTAATAAGCTAACATATATTGAAAAAACAGGAGGTGTATTTAATAATGAACCTGCTTCAATATGTTTTCGGTAATCTAAGATGGCTGGAATTTTTCTATTCACTTTTCCTAAAATTTCTTTTTTAACCACCACCATCGTAACCCCTGCAGCACCCATATTTTTTTGAGCCCCTGCATAAATTAAATCGAATGCTTTAAAATTGGTGGGCCTGCAAAATATATCCGAGCTCATATCTCCCACTAATAAGGCAGAAGTCTGAGGATAGCTATGCCATTGGGTTCCCTCCACTGTATTGTTAGTAGTAATATGTAAATAAGTAGCGTTAGAAGGTATATCTAATGCCTTATTAATATAAGTATGTTTTTTATCGGCAGTATCTGATACCACTTTCACAGGTCCAAATAAACTAGCTTCTTTCACTGCTTTATTGCCCCATACACCATTATCACAAATAGCTGCCAGTCCGTTTTCGTCTAATAAATTCATGGGCACTTGCATAAACTGCATAGTGGCTCCTCCTTGTAAAAATAAAACTTCATAGGCGTCGTCTAAACCCATTAATCTTTTCACAATAGTTTGTGCTTCAGTAACTACTTCTACAAAATGAGAAGTTCGATGTCCAATTTCTAAAATAGATAAACCAGTATTATTAAAATTATGAATAGCTGCAGCAGCTTTTTCTAAAACTTCTTGTGGTAATATAGAAGGACCTGAATTAAAATTGTGCAATTGCATTATAGAGTTATATATTAAATATTAGTTGGTTTACCGTCATTAGCCTCGGCCTCGTCAACAGTGGTAACACCTCCTGAAACCACGTACTTCATTGCTTCTGCGGCGCTCACCCCTTTAGGGAATTTTTTTATTCTGCTAGTAGGTACAATATAAGTTATACCAGAAATAGCATAAGAGTGTGGAACGTATACTGTAACAAATTGATCCATTCCAAAATGAGAAGTATTATTTTGTGTAATAAAACCTATTCTCCAAACATCTGTTGAATCGACATTCACCAAAACGGGTTCATCAAATTTTTTCTTATTGCCAGCGAAAGCTTCTAAAAAATCTTTCACTGAAGAATAAATAATTTTTATGCCCGGTGTTCTTTCTAAAATTTTATCGAAGATGGACATCAGTCTTTCTACAAAAAATAGAGAAGACAACCAACCTACTACTAATACAAGTATGATGGCTACCAAAAAACCAAGACCAGTTACCTTAGGTATTTGTCCATTGACTTCTGCGAATTGTTGCGGAAATATAAAATTGAGCAGATTGGGTAAAAAATTATCGACCCAATTAAATAGACTTACGACTACCCAAATGGTGACCCCAATGGGTGCCAGTACAATGACCCCTTGAAAAAAACGCTGGGCTATAGCTGATAGTATTTTCTGCTTGATAAATTGACGCCTGATATTGGGCATTTGGACTCCTATTAAGGCCCAAATTTCAAACAATTTTGCCATTCAGCATAAATAATAAAAAAATAAGCCTGGAAACTTTGAAAACGAGTTAAGTTTCCATAGTTTTGCGCCTCCAAAACAAGCTATGCAAGATAGAATACTTAATAAAGCCCGAGAATTGATGTTCCAAACTGGGGTCAGACATGTCACCATGGATGATTTGGCTACTCAATTGGGCATAAGCAAAAAGACCATTTACCAGTATTATAAGGATAAAGACGCCTTGGTGAGTTCCGTAGTAGAAAATGAACTAACCAACCACTCCTTAATATGTAATCAAAGTATGCAAGCTGCAGATAATGCCGTGCATGAAATATTCTTATTAATGACGGTGATTCAGGAAATGTTTAATAGAATGAATCCCCTTGCCTTATTTGAAATTGAAAAATATTATCCTTTGGCCTTTGAGAAAATTAAAAACCATAAAGACGATTTTATTTTTTCTATGATTAGCAAAAATTTAGAAAAAGGCATTGCAGAAGGTTTGTATAGAAAAGATGTGGATGTAACCATTCTTTCAAAATACAGATTAGAAACAAGTTTGATTCCTTTTAATATACATGTTTTTCATCCTTCCAAATTTGATATGCTAAAAGTGAACTTACAAATTATTGAACACTTTGTATATGGAGTTGCCACTTTAGAAGGTCATAAATTAATGGATGCTTATAAACTAAGTAAACTTAATTCATAATAGTTATATAAATATTACTCCTACAATAAATCACAAAAATAAAAATTCCTAGTTAATAAATAAAAAAATGAAATAT
>JBEGKS010000254.1:0-2614 GCA_041183945.1 Bacteroidota bacterium
TTGCCTCTCAAACTTGGATGATGTTTTTATTTTTAGTGCCTTATTGTTTAGGAGGTATTTCAGGGCCTGCTTTGCAAGCCTTAATTTCTTCACATGTTCCCAAAAATCAACAAGGTGAATTACAAGGTTCATTAACAGGTTTACAAAGTTTAACATCCATTATAGGCCCACCTATGATGATTGGACTAACTTCTTATTTTTCTATAAAGAACGACCCTCAACATATTTATTTCCCTGGAGCAGCCTTTTTATTAGGTGCCTTTTTTATGCTTTTAAGTGCTACAGTTGCCTATTGGGTGTTAAAACATGATACTAGCCCATCAAAGGCCTAGAATCTTGCTTTATAATCCCTTCCTGTCGTTATATTTGTGGCTAAATTATACGTGCTATGACGACGCCCTTAATGGCTCAATTACAGGAGACTTCTGCTTTTATTCAATCTAAGATTACCAAGACTGCTCAAACAGCAATAATATTAGGTAGTGGCTTAGGAAATTTAGCCACTCAAATTAAGGTGGATTTTGAAATTCAATACACTGAAATACCTCATTTTCCTATTAGTACTGTTGAAGGCCATAAAGGAAGATTAATTTTAGGCAGTTTGAATGGCGTTAAAGTATGGGTGATGGAAGGACGCTTCCATTTTTATGAAGGCTATTCTCCAGAACAAGTTGCTTATCCTGTTCGCGTTTTAAAATTATTAGGAGTTGAAAATTTAATTTTATCCAATGCTGCAGGTGGCGTGAATGTAAATTATGAAGTGGGAGATTTAATGATCATAAAGGATCATATAAGTTTATTCTCTATAAATCCTTTAATTGGCAAAAATGAATCGGCATTAGGGACGCGTTTTCCAGATATGAGTGAGCCCTATGCTTTAGATTTTATTGACAAAGCAAAAGCCATAGCCAGTAATCATCAAATAAAAGTTCATGAAGGTGTTTATGTGGGCGTAACTGGTCCTACATTTGAAACAAGAGCCGAATATAAATTAATAAAAGCAGTAGGCGGAGATGTAGTAGGCATGAGTACTGTACAAGAAAATATTGCCGCTGTGCATTGTGGTATGAAAGTATTTGCTATAAGTGTAGTAACCGACTTAGGTATTAGAGAAGACAACAATACCATTACGCATGAGGAAGTCTTAGAAGCGGCGAATGCAGCAGAACCTAAATTAACCTTAATTATTAGCGATTTAGTAAAACAAATTTCCTAATATAATTTTACGCATGTTCATTGTTAAGCGCATTTTATTTTTTTTATTCATCTTTACCTTAGTTCAGTTAGAAGTAAGCGCGCAAAATTTTGGCAATGCATTAAGGCCCATTAATAAGGGGAATACAAATGGTCAAAGTACCGACTCTTTACAAAAAAGAGACCAGAATGCCGATTCAATTACGCTTTTTTATAAGTTGTATAATAACAATGATATTCGAAAATTAGATTCTAGTATTAACGACTTTTTTGTACACTATCCTTTGCCTTATACTACTTATAACTTAGGTAATTTAGGAACAGCTACTAAGTCTTACTTATTTTCAACTCAAAAAAAGGGAGGCTTTGATGCAGGCTTTCATGCTTATGATGCTTATTCTTATACATTAGCGGCCACTCCTTTTTATCAAACCACAAGACCTTATACAGAATTGGGTTATTTATTAGGTGGAAAAGGAGAACAATTAATTGAAGTAAAACATACCCAAAATAAAACACAGCAATTAAATTTTTCATTTGATTATAGGTTTAGCAATTCTCCTGGGAATGTAAAAAATCAAAATGCGAACTTGAATAATATGCGTATTACAGCGCATTTTCAATCAAAAAGAAAAAGATATGAATCCTACTTTGTAATGCTTGCCAATAAAGCGGCTTCTTCTGAAAATGGAGGACTCGTGAAAGCTGCTTTATTAGATAGTCTTTCTTTAAATAATCCTTATGAATTAGAGACTAGGTTAGGAGTGAGTGGTGCCTCTTTTAGAAATCCTTTTAATACTACTATTGCGACTGGTTCAACCTATAAGAATAATACTTATTTATGGCGTCAAACTTATGACCTAGGGCAAAAAGATTCTATTGTAAAAGATACAGTGGTAATACATTTATTTTATCCAAGACTCAGGTTTCAAAATGAAGTTAAATTGGAGTCTAGTCAATTTGCATTTGAAGATAGAGCGCCTAATGATTTGAACTACTCTCAATATTTTAATTATGAATCTAAACCAAATTCGAATTACAAGTTTGTCGATAATTGGAATCTAGTAACCAATGACTTTAGTTTAATTAGCTATCCTCAAAAAAATAATGCGAATCAATTTTTACAAGTAGGATCGGGCTATGCGCATTTAGCCACTACTTTATCGAATTTGCAATCTTGGTCTGATTATGATTTATATGGTTTTGGTACTTATAAAAATAAAACGAGAAACCAGTTATGGGATTTGCTTGCCTCCGGTAAATTATATTTAAATGGGTACCATGCAGGCGACTACGATGCTCAATTTTACTTATCTAGAATAGTAAACTCCAAAGGAACCTATTTGAAAATTGCTTTTCAAAATAGCAATAGAACACCTTCCACCAATTATTTAGGCCTTACGCAGTTTCCTATAAATGC
>JBEGKS010000255.1:0-2594 GCA_041183945.1 Bacteroidota bacterium
GAATAGTTCTATTTTCGATTAGCCCTAAAACCTATAGCCAAATCCTAGACTAAGGCTATAATCTGCAAAGGCAGCATCGCCTCTTGAAAATACTTTAGTGTCGTTGGTCTTTAAAATATCTGGATAGCTTTGTGGTCTTTCTCTTCTAATAGCTAGAGGCGCATATAAATAGAAGTTGAAATTCTTGTAACTATAATTAGCGCCTGGCTCTAAGGCAAGTACATTACCTGGTCTTCTAAAACCAGTATTATCACCTATTAAATCTTTGGCAGGAATACATTCATAACGAGCACCCAATGAAAGGGTTAGTGCATTGGTTGTAAAGTTGGTACCTGCTCTTAATAAATATTGATCGGGCACGCTCATAACATCTGAAGTATACTTAATGGCTGATGCAGTGGCAATACCACCTCTTGCTGTACTTACTCCATTATTTCCTCTTGGATTGATTAAATAGTAAGCATTACTATAAACACTGAATTTATTATTTAATTGTCTGAACCCATTTAATTCAAGGCTTAGCCCCCATCCACCATCACCTGGTTGGATAGATTGGTCAACGGGTCCTTTTCTGGTTAAAATAGAAGTTCCTAATTTATAATGATACACATCTACGGCATTATAATTGCCCGTTGGCATTTTAAGACCAATGCCGCCTAATAGATTACCCTTCGCGCCTGGCTTAGGTGCAATGAGCCATTTATAAGCAGTAACTCTTATATCACCAATGCCTTGTGAAAAAGTAGAAAAACGCGGATTCCCCTTTGTACTTCCCACATGCTCATACAAAGAACTTCTTTCATTGTATACAAGTGGTAGATCAAAACCTAGACTCCATTTTTCATTTATTTTTCCTACCAAGGCAATGTCCATGGTACGACTAAAATTTCTAACGTCGGTGGCTTCTGCTACTCTTTGTGTTTGTTCGTCAGTACCATTAAAATGTTTATAGGATTTAAAATAACGGCCGCTAATATTTAGATCCCATTTGGGTTCCGCCATTTTTTGAGCACTACTATCATGCATCATACCGTGCATCATCCCATTCATCATAGAGTGCTCCATGGTATTTAAACCTCCTACCGTTCTTATGGCTACACAACCTTGGGCATTCAATTGCGCATTAAAACCAAGAATTGAAAAAACGAATGCCAAAAATTTATTTCTTATAGACAAGTTCATTAACAAAGAATTTGATGATTTTTACGAAGCGTTCAAAAATAGAGATTTTACAAAGGAGGGCAAAAAATTCAACTCCCTTATTTGAAATTATTTATATATAGGTTCGTAATTTTGCAGTAAACCTTCTGCTATTTAGTACTTTTGTATAGTTAAGTCATTAAAACCTATGAAATACTTTAAACTTTTTTTAGCGGTTTCTGTCACCTTTTTTGTGATATTGGTGTATTTGGTTATCCCTAATAAAATTGTAGTAAGCAATACCAGTTTTGTGCGTCAACCAGGTAATTTAGTCACCAATGCTTTTATGAGTATTCAATACTGGGACAAGTGGATGCCTCATGACTCTATCAATGACCATACTTTTATATTAAAACAGGGAAAACTGGAAGTACATGAATCTTTTTTATCTGCCATTAAATGTATGTATACGCTCAATGAAATGTCAGGGCCTGTAACTTATTCCGCTATTGATGCAGGTGGAGATAGCACTATGTTGAGATACGAAGCGAATATCAATAATAAAATTATTTCTCCTATGAGAAGAATTCATAATTATTTCGATAGTAAGAAAATGAAAATACAGCTTGACTCCACTTTAATGGCTGCAACAATTTTTTATGCAAAGCAAGAAAATATTAAAATAGATACGGCGCAATAATTCTAATTACTTTCCAATACAGAACTTAGAGAAAATAAAATCTAGCTGGTCTTCATTGGTAATTTGCCCAGTAATAGTGCCTAAATAATGAAGGGCTTGATTAATATCAATGGCTAGCAAATCCCCAGTAGCATTATTAGCAAGCCCCGTTTCTATATCCACCAAGGCATATAATAATTTCTTAAGTGCAGTGGCATGTCTAGCATTGGTAACAATGGTGCCTTCTTTATTCAGTCCATCGCCTACTACTCTTTGTGTTAAGACGGCTCTAAGCGCTTCAATATTTTTCTTATCCTTGGCTCCAATAAAAACAATATCTTTTAAAGCTTCATTATTTTGTAAAGATGGGTCAATACCTAGATCTACCTTATTACCCACTAATATCATTTTATCATTCCCAATGGCTGACTGCCAATCTATAATTTGTTGAGCTGAAGTAGTACTTGCATCAAATAAAGCAATGACAATATCGGCCTGCGCAATTTTTTCTATACTCTTATCGATACCCATTTGCTCAATTACATCAGCAGTAGCGCTACGAATACCAGCCGTATCAATAAGTTTATACAATACCCCTTCAATAGTTAAATATTCTTCCACTGTGTCTCGCGTAGTGCCAGGTATTTCACTTACTAAGGCTCTATGTTCATTTAATAAAGTATTTAATAAAGTGGACTTTCCGGCATTGGGTTTTCCTACAATGGCTACTTGCACTCCATTTTTAATCACATTGCCTAGCTTAAAAGAATCATAC
>JBEGKS010000256.1:0-2580 GCA_041183945.1 Bacteroidota bacterium
ATCTAATTAAAAAAGCCCTTAAATTTTTATTAAGGGCTTTTTTTATGCTGCTACAATATTGGTTATAAATAAAACAATTAGAAAATAATACTAAGTATCGACGAACTTTCGAGCTTGCGAGCAGTGAGACGATGCTTAGGTATTTTTTCTATAAAGTTTTATTTGAAAAAATTAATATTTTTTCAGCGCTTAATAACTACGGATTTACACCATACTGGTCTACCAAATAAATAACCGCTGCTATATTCGCAGCGCCTAAAAGTAATTCACGCTTATTTACATTTTCAAATACATCTGTTTTAGCATGATGTAAATCAAAATATCTTTGACTATCTGGAACTAATCCCGATAAAACTATATCCTTCACTACAGATTTCAATGGGCCAATATCGGCGCCACCGCCACCAGCAGTTATTTCTGTTCCATAAGGTTTTAATAAACTAGACCAAGTTTGAAATTTCTTAAACTGCTCCGGGCTGCAACTTATACCAATAGATCTTGGTGTGAAACCCCCTTCATCACTTTCTAAAGCGAAAATATGTTTCTCGTTATTCAACTTTGCAAGTTCTGCATACTTAGCACCTCCTTTTCCTCCATTCTCTTCATTGGCAAATAATACAAAACGAATAGTACGCTTTGGAACATAGTTACTTGCTTTCATGGCACGAAGTACTTCCATTGTTTGAACAATGCCTGCACCATCGTCATGTGCTCCTTCATTTACATCCCAACTATCTAAGTGACCGCCAATAGTAATAATCTCCTCTGGAAATTGCGAACCTTTTAATTCAGCTACTACATTATTCTCATCTGCATCTGGCAAGAAGAAACCATAGGTTTGCATTTGAACACGAATCTTTGAAGTTTTAGCAGCTTCCCAAAGTGCTTTTGCATCATTAGGTCCTAAAGCCACTGCAGGAATTTTTGGTAAAGACTCGTCGTAACGCATACCCCCTGTATGTGGTTCATTATCGGGAGCAGTACTTAATGAATGAATCATTACACCCACTGCACCATATTTTGCAGCGCGGCTCGCACCCGATCCACGATACATTCCCGATTCTCCATATGCCACAAATGTTTGAATTCTTGTAGGATTAAAAACACTATGGTAGTAGACTATCTTTCCTTTTACTTCCTCTTTTCTTTTTTCAAGTTCATCAAAATTAGCCACGGCTAATAATTCAGCTTCTACTAGTCCATTACTTCCTAATGAATTACCTAAAGCTAAAGCAGCCAAGGGTTCATTTTGTGCCTTACCATTTACATTAACGATAGCTGCAAAATCCTTGCCGCCTCTTTGCCAACTGGGTGTTTTACAAGGCTGCATAAATACCTGATCTGGATGCAAGGCCTCTAGGTTTCTTTTACCCCAAATAGCCGCATTTTGTTGTTGAGGAGAACCTGCTAAACGGCCGCCAATTTTTTTGGTAAGCTCTCTTAATAAGTCGTAAGCCTTACCGTTGGTCATGATTTCATCGGCTAATTTTTTAATACTAACGCTGTCTTGATTGGTTTGTGCTGAAGCCATGATAGGCAAGCATAATAATAAGGTAACTAGGATACGCATGATGGTAAATTTTTCGTTCAAATAATTCTTAAATATAATTAAACTTTATTGAATAATATGTTGTTATTTGCATATTCAATCGTACTAAAATGAAGATCGGAATTGTTTGCTATCCTACCTTTGGCGGAAGTGGTGTTTTGGCTACCGAATTAGGTAAAGCCTTGGCCGAGAAAGGTCATGAAATTCATTTTATTACCTACCAACAGCCCGTAAGATTAAATGGTTTTCACACCAATATATTTTATCATGAAGTAAGGGTGCCTACTTATCCTTTGTTTGACTACCCTCCTTATGAATTAGCACTAGCAAGTACTATGGTGGATGTAATCTTAAATCACGATTTAGATTTAATACATGCGCATTATGCTATTCCGCATGCATCGGCTGCATATACTGCCAAGCAAATTGTTAAACAAAAAACAGGCAGGTCGGTTCCTGTTATTACTACTTTACACGGAACAGATATTACTTTAGTAGGTCGTGATAAAACTTATGAACCGGTAGTTACTTTTTCTATTAATGAAAGCGATAGTATTACCGCTGTATCAGAAAATTTAAAAGAAGAAACCTACAAGCATTTTGATATTAAAAAAGATATTGAAGTCATTCACAATTTTGTAGACGTACAACGCTATAATAAAAAACCGGTGGCCGCTTTTAGACAAGTGATAGCACCTAACAATGAAAAAATAATTATTCACGCTTCTAACTTTAGAAAAATTAAGCGTATTGATAATGTGATGGAGATATTTAAAAATATTCATGCGGCAGTTCCTGCAAAATTATTAATGGTGGGTGATGGTCCTGAGCGTCCACTAGCAGAGGACTTAACAAGACAATATGGATTGGAAGCTGATGTACGTTTTTTAGGTAAGCAAGAACAAATGGAAGAAATTTTAGCAGTGAGTGATGTATTCTTACTTCCTTCTGAATATGAGAGTTTTGGACTAGCAGCCCTAGAAGCCATGGCTGCAAGCACTGTAGTCATTAGTACAGATGCAGGTGGATTA
>JBEGKS010000257.1:0-613 GCA_041183945.1 Bacteroidota bacterium
AGTCGGAAGAGGAGTTGGGCTTGGTTGAGATGTCGGAGAAGGAGCATTTTCAAGAACGGTTATTCTAGAGGAGTTTGAATTAATTTTAGCTTCAAGCTCACCAACTTTATGGTTTGTTGTGCGAGCATGGGTAAGTTTATCCAAGCATTATCATAAACTAATTTATCGCTAATAGTTTTCCAAGGATTTTTTTGGTTGGTCATAAAATTTCATTCATCAATTGTCTAATTAAAATCTTCTTCTATCGCTTCTCTCTATAACCTCTATCATTGTCATCTAAATAAAAAGCCCTCTCGAATCTCGAGAGGGCTTTTATAATTCATCAAAACATTATTTTAAACCGAAAGCTTTTTTCACTTTCGCAACATAATCTAATTTCTCCCAAGTAAACAATTCTACTTTCATAGTCTTTGATTTACCATCGGGTGTAGTGAAAGTTTTAGTCACTGTTTCATTCTTACGACCCATATGTCCGTAAGCAGCAGTTTCACTATACATAGGTGTTCTTAATTTTAATCTTTGCTCAATAAAGTAAGGACGTAAATCAAAAATAGATTCTACTAATTTACCAATTTGACCATCGTTTAATTTTACTTTAGCAGTACCGTAAGTG
>JBEGKS010000257.1:633-3450 GCA_041183945.1 Bacteroidota bacterium
CCAATCGCGTAAGAAACTTGAACCAATACTTCAGAAGCTACACCAGCAGCTACTAAGTTCTTCGCAATATGACGCGTTGCATAGGCAGCAGAACGGTCTACCTTACTTGGATCTTTACCAGAGAAGGCTCCACCGCCGTGTGCACCTTTACCACCGTAAGTATCTACGATAATTTTACGGCCTGTTAAACCAGTGTCACCATGTGGACCACCAATTACAAACTTACCTGTTGGGTTAATATGATACTTAATATCGTTGTTAAACAACTTAGCGTATTTCTTATATTTTGCTTTTACACGAGGAATTAAAATTTCAACAATATCTTTTTTAATTTTCGCTAACATTTTTGCTTCTGCATCAAAATCGTCGTGTTGAGTAGATACCACAATGGCATCAATTCTTACAGGCTCATTTTTATCGTTGTACTCAAGGGTTACTTGAGACTTTGCATCGGGACGTAAATATTTAATGGCCTTGTTCTCTCTTCTTAAGGCAGCTAATTCAATAAGAATTTTGTGCGCTAAGTCTAAAGCAAGTGGCATGTAGTCTTCTGTTTCATTGCTTGCATAACCAAACATCATACCTTGGTCACCAGCACCTTGCTCTTCTTTTTTCTTTCTGTCTACTCCTTGATTAATATCGGCAGATTGCTCATGTATTGCTGACAATACACCACAACTATCCGCTTCAAACATATATTCACTTTTTGTGTAACCAATTTTCTTGATCACATTACGTGCAATAGTTTGTACATCTAAATAAGCTTTAGATTTTACTTCACCTGCTAAAACTACTTGTCCTGTAGTTACTAAAGTTTCACAAGCTACTTTTGACTGAGGGTCAAAGGCTAAAAAGTTATCGATTAAGGCGTCAGAAATCTGATCGGCTACTTTGTCTGGATGTCCTTCTGATACACTTTCAGAAGTAAATAAATATGGCATAGATTAGTATTTAAGGTGCAAATATATTAATAAAATCAATAAATCGAACTATAGGTCGGAGTAATAGATACGCAACCTCATTCTGAACTTAGTTCTTTTTCCGCCTCCTAAAACCACTCTACCTGTAGCTGCTTGGTTACCAATAGCTGTGGTTAGATAGTCTTGTGTTGGAGCTTCTTTATTATAAGGATAAGGGGGTACTAAAGTAACAGAGTCGTTCACTGGGGCAATGATTCTAAAATCAAATAAAGAGTCGGTTCTAGAGATAACCCCTTGCACATACCTACTAATATTAAAATTATAAGAAGCTACATTATCAGTACCTTCTATAGTTTTATACATTAACTTACCTCCAAACTGTGTAAAAGAGCTAGCATTGGTGGTGCCTTGAAAATCGTTAGGCACATTGCGAAATAATTGTTTGGCCGAATCGTAAGCAGCTAAAAATAAATACCTAGGAGGCAATAATTTTGATTCTAAACTACCTGCTGCCCCAGCGGATGAAGGAACTTGCTCCGCAATAAGTTCAGCCCTATGAATAATTTTATTGGCAAATGTTTTCAAACCAGGAATTTTAACTTTCACCATGGTACCTGGACTTGTTTGTACATAGACCAATGAGTCATTGGCTACTTTATTAATATGGTTGGCCGACTCTGATCCGGCTCTATTTCTTTTAATAAAATTCACATCCCCGTTACTATAAATACTAAACTTGAAATTAACCACTGTTGTATCTCTTGCAACCTTAGTGTCAAATGCAGTTGAATTGGTATTGTAATATAGAGCCAATTTGGTATTCGTATCTAATAAATTAATTTTAAGTAACACATTTTTATTCGCAGACTCATCTGCTGTTAAAGCAAATCCTGGGAAATATGCACGAAGTGTAGTATCACTTCTGTATGCATTGTTAGAATCAAACTCTTTCAAAAATTGAGTAGCAAAACTTTTTGATAATTTAATTCGTATGGTATTTTTTGAAGCTTCGAAACGTGTATATAAGGAATCTCCTAGTTTAGCGAAATCGACAGTAGTCTCTCCTAAATTTTGATCGGTTTTAAAATTATATAATTCAGGATAGTTAGAAGCATATAATTTAAAGGCGTCCAAAGGTGTTGCTTGACTAATTCTTTTTAATTGAATTTTTACAGGCTTCGTGGTATCTCCATAAAATCCTTTATAAGATAAAACCAAAACTGCAGAGTCTACTATTAAACTGTCTTTATTGCCTGCAATGAAAAAAGGGAAAAAACTAGGCTTCACTTGAAAATACATAGAAGCATTGGTGGTTCCAAAAACAGGATCGTTGGTGATATTACCAAGTACATGATCATCTGAAGCGTAGACTCTCATTGAATCTGTCCTATCCACTGTTTCAGTGATTACATCTAGTATAGTGTCTTTTGTATTATAAGCATCCATGGAAGGCAATAAGCCTAGACCTAATTCAGAACTGCCAATTCTTGTACAAGCCGAAAAAAGTAGCGTTGAAAAAAGAGATATAATAAATATTCTTACTGTATTATTTGATACCATGAATTTAATTTGTCTTTACTTAGATGCAAGTTCGTTGTATAAATCTAAATACTCTGTTAAATCGGAGTCCCATCCATTAAAAGGAACATTTTTTATCAATAATATCAGAGCCAAAAGTAATCGCATCGGCATAAGTGGCGCCTCCTCTGAATAAAGCTGCATTATTTAAATCCTTGAAGGGTTCTAAATCTTTGTCTTTAATATTGGTATTGATAATTGCCTTTGTCAATAAATCTTTATTGAACTTTTCCTCAAATGTATTTTGTCCAATAGTGAAAACCACTTTAGCATTAGAGAAAACAGGTTCTTTCTTATAAGCATGTTTGATATAGGCAGG
>JBEGKS010000258.1:0-2549 GCA_041183945.1 Bacteroidota bacterium
GCCGTAAATGAATAGGTTTCATTCGCTGCAATACTTATAGGCTTTTGAAAAGTATAGTTCATACTTTCTTGACCATTTAAGCGACCTGTAAATATTTCATTTATAGACAAAATAGTGGTACTCCCTTTTTTCACCACTAAGCTTAATGGTAAATTTGTTTGAGCAGTAGATCCCAGGTTTACAATTTTTGCAGTAATATATTGGTTATCTCTTTTAGCTAAACCAGCAACAGGGTTCACAATTTCTGAAACTTGTAAATCATTCGTAGGGTTGATCACTTTTAAAGTATAGTCTTGCGTCTCGCCGCTTGTATAATTCCCACAAGCTTTTACATTGGCAATTGCATCGGTCTCTGTTACCACCATTCTAAGTTTGGTAATTTTCCCAATGACTAAATTAGAAGGAAAACTAATCACGCCAGTATAGGATCCATTTTTTAAAGCAGCGCTCGCTAAAGCTGTTTCAGTATCTTCAAAAACACCATTGTTATTATAATCTATAAAAACTTTTAGAAACCTTGTATTATCAGATGCGTCGGTGCTACCTAATTTAATACTAATAGGTAGTGTGCCATTCGACTCAGCATTAATAATAATATTACTATTGTCAATATATTGTTTGGTGCCTGTATTAGCAAACACCTTACCAGCAATGGTTACACTATCCATTCTAGTACCTGCCGCAGAAGTGGCAGAGGATAAACAGTATGCAGTTCCCCCTGCACCACTTATGATTAAAGAGTATGCTTGCTGGCCTCTTACTAAATTATTTTTATGGTTCACTGTAATAGTGTAGCTAGTTCCTACCAAGGTGGAATCAATTTCTACTTTTTCTACATTGTCTACTGAGTTAATTTGTTTTGATGCAGGGTCTTCAGGTACTTTTGGATTTAATTTCCAAGGGTAATAAGTAATAGAGTCTTTGGTAATTTTTAAATCTAAATCATTTATTAATCGACGGGTAGTATCATTTAAGCTTGTTTCAATTTCTCCTTTGAGATCGGTCCAAGCAAGGGTTGCTTTTAAGGGTTTGTTGCCAGAGGCAATCACGCTCACTGAATAAGAGGCTTTATTTTCTAAAACATTTTCATATACTAAATCCACGCTTGTGCTACTATTGGTATTGGTAAGTGCATTACTTAATACAGTTGCTGCTTCTCCAATATTGAGTAAGCCCCAGCCAAATTTATAATCAGGACCTGGAAATAAACCAGCTTCATTGGCAGTGTGAATAGCTAAACCTTTTATGGTAGCGGAACGCATAAATTTATTCGGTACAATTTGCTGACTCAATTCTTGCAATAAAAACAAGGAACCTGCAGCACCTGGAGAGGCCATAGAAGTACCACTAGAATATCCATAGCTAGAATCGCTGTCATTGGTCGTTGAATACACCGATTGACCATCTGTTACAATATCTGGTTTAATACGGCCATCGTCGGTAGGACCCCAACTGCTAAAGCTAGTCATAATAGCATCTTCTTTTTTTGAATAACCAGAAGCAATGCCAGTAACAGCACCCACTGTTAAAATATTTTTGGCATTCACATCCATGGGTAGTGTTTCATAAGCATTATTACTACTTAAACTATCAGGTCTTTTCCCGGCGTCATACCATTTGCCTTTCTCATCGCGTCTCCAATAAGTATCACCCACTTTAGGACCCGTACTTGAATGACTATTACCTGCAGACTTTACTATTAAATAATTGGGCGCATTATAGGCGATAGAATCCATGGCTTGTGCGCCATCATCATAATAACCAAACTTATAATCTTCTTTTTCATTCCATTTTCCATGGTATTCCCATCTTGTAGAATCGTCGTTATAATCCCAGCCTGCAATGTTTCCATAAGAATGGTTAGAAATCAATAAACCATTTGCAGCGGCAGCAGCCATTTCTGATTCGTCATCAAACCAGTCATAAGAATAAGCGCCTTTAACTCCATAGGCCATACCTTTTGCAAGTGCATTCACACCTTTACTGAACATAATACCCGCAACATGTGTGCTATGGTCAACCGTTTTAGTGGCATTGTCTTTTTCAACTACTTTTCCATTGAACTCCACATGAGTTGGACGAGGCACGCCTTCGTCCCAAATGCCAATTCTATTGGTCATGATACTACTAGCGCCACTTAAATTGAAACCTAAACCACCACCGGGCCAAACTTTATTGTTGTTAATAGTAATGGCTTGTATTGGGTCGGCAAAAGTAGTGAGGTATTTAGGTTGACCAAAAGCATCTATTCCAATAAGATTCGCAGTTGCTTTGTTTTTGCTAGTATAACGAATGGGCCAGCCATTTTCTTTGGCCTTGATAATAGCTTCTGTATAATCCGCTCTTGATTTTATTTCAAAATATTTAGCACTATTTAATAAAACAAGTTTTTGTGTTTCATTTTGTGCATGACTAATAAGGCTTATGGAAAATAAAAAACTAGATAATAATAAAAAATGCTTCATACGAAAAGGGTAGGATTATGAGGTATTTAGGTGCTTTAAAATTACAATGAATTCTGCATAATTTTCTTATTAATGCCTATAAAT
>JBEGKS010000259.1:0-2546 GCA_041183945.1 Bacteroidota bacterium
GCATTTCACAGGAGACCTACTTTGGGTGCACGACAGGGATGATTTGGTTTGTCCCTTCGAAGATTTGGTAGAATTTCAAAAAAAAGCCCCCAAAAACATAAAATTCTTGATTACCAATGGGTTAGGTCATAATAAACTATATAAAACCCCTGAAATTATTGATAAAATAATGGCCTTTCTGGCTCCAATAGAATAGCTTATTTTTATTTTTTAGGTGAAAGCTCTAATATTGCATCGCGAGAAATGAGAAGATTAGCCAGCAATGGTCTTTTTTCTTTTTTCATAATTAATTGATATTCAATTCCAAAAATACCCGTAGGAGCGGTTGGCAACTATGTCAAAAAACTTATTAATTGTGGAGTCGCCTGCAAAGGCCAAGACGATCGAGAAGATTTTAGGGGAAGAATTTGAAGTAAGAAGCTGCTATGGTCATATTCGTGATCTAGAGAAAGTAGACATGGGTATTGACTTAAAAAACAAATTTGCACCAAGATATTCAGTCCCTAGTGAGAAAGAAAAAGTAGTAAAGGAATTAAGATCCATGTCAAAGAAGGCAAAGGAAGTTTGGCTTGCATCGGATGAGGACCGTGAAGGAGAAAGTATTAGTTGGCATTTAGCAGAAGTATTGGGATTAGATCCTAAAAAAACAAAGCGTATTGTATTTCATGAAATTACAGCGCCCGCTATTAAAAAAGCAGTTGCGAATCCTCGTTTCATTAATATGGATTTAGTAGACGCACAACAAGCAAGAAGAATATTAGATAGAATTGTGGGTTTTGAATTAAGCCCTGTGCTTTGGAGAAAAATTGGCATGCAAAGAAGTTTGAGTGCTGGTCGTGTACAAAGTGTAGCCGTAAGATTAATTGCTGAAAGAGAAAGAGAGATCAATCAATTTTTACCAGAAAGCGTATTTAAAATTTCAGCTTTATTCACAGCTCCCGATATTAATAAAAAGAAAGTTAAGTTTAAAGCAGAAGGCCCTCAAAAATTATCAACGGCTGGTGCGGCTGAAAAGTTTTTAAACGAATCCAAAGGTGCCAAATATACTGTAAAAGATATTGCAGTAAAAGACGGCAAACGCACGCCCTCAGCGCCTTTCACTACTTCTACCTTACAACAAGAAGCTTCTAGAAAATTAGGTTATAGCGTTAGTAAAACAATGTTACTTGCGCAAAAATTATATGAAAGTGGTAAGATCACTTACATGAGAACCGATAGTATTAGTTTAAGTGAAACTGCAGTAGACGCCATTAAAGCAGAAATTAATTCAAGCTTTGGTGATAAATATTATCAACCGCGAAAGTTCAAAAATAAAAATGAAAATGCGCAAGAAGCGCATGAGGCCATTCGCCCTACTTACATGAATGAAAGTAAAGTTGACGACGCCGATTTAAATAGATTATACGAACTCATTTGGAAAAGAACCATTGCTTCTCAAATGAGCGATGCACAGTTTGAAAAAACAACTGCAAAAATTGAAGTCTCTACTAATAAAGAAACTTTAACAGCAAGCGGAGAGGTAATGAAATTTGATGGTTTTCTAAAAGTATATTTAGAAAGTAACGACGAAGAGGAAGAAGAAGACAATAATGAAGAAGGAGAAAGTTTATTACCTCCTTTAGCGAAAGGACAAGTATTAGATTTTTTAGAAATGACAGGACTAGAGCGCTTTAGTCGTCCCACTTCGAGATTCACGGAAGCATCGCTGGTGAAGAAATTAGAGGAATTAGGCATTGGACGCCCTTCCACCTACGCTCCTACTATTTCTACTATTATGAAACGTAATTATGTAGAGAAAAGAGAGAAAGAAGGGGTGAAAAGAATCTATCAGATTTTAACTTTAGATAATAAGGATGTCATTAAACAAGAGACTGCCTCAGAAATTACTGGTGCAGAAAAAAATAAGTTATCTCCTACCGATTTAGGTTTAGTAGTGACTGACTTTTTGAAATTGCATTTTGAAAAAGTAATGGACTTTAACTTTACCGCTAAAATTGAAGGTGAATTTGATGAAATTGCTGCAGGTAAGTTATTATGGAGTGATATGATTGACTCCTTTTACAAACCTTTCCACGAAACCATTGAACATACCCTTGAAACGGCTGAAAGAGCCAAAGGTGAGAGAGAACTAGGTTTTGATGCAGTAACTGGTAAGAAAGTAATTGCTCGTATGGGTAGATATGGACCGATGGTTCAAATTGGACACCAAGACGAAGAAGAAAAACCAAGATTTGCAAAATTGAAAGCCTCTCAAAGTATTGAGACTATTAGTTTTGAGGAAGCTATGGAGCTTTTCAAACTTCCTCGTATGCTAGGACAATTTGAAGAGGAAGATGTTTCTGTAAATATTGGTCGTTTTGGCCCCTATGCAGCCCATGCTAAGAAGTTCTACTCCCTAAATAAGGAAATGGACCCTTATACTGTAACCCTAGAGGAATTGACTCCTATGATTGCAGAAAAGCGCAAGGCAAAAGACGAAAGAACCATTAAAGTATTTGAAAAAGAAAAGATACAATTACTGAGAGGCCCTTATGGACCTTATATTA
>JBEGKS010000260.1:0-2545 GCA_041183945.1 Bacteroidota bacterium
ATTTGAAATACTGCGTTTGATAAAGCCCATTTTTTTGTTTGAATTGCATTAATTCTAGAAAAAAAATTAAAAATTACAAATGCGTTATTAAAAAGTAAAACTATAAATAATGCTATCATTTATTAATATTTTTATTTACGTAACTGTAGAAAAAAAGGAATCCAAAAATTGCACCAATTGCATCAGCTAGCATATCTGCAATATCGAAGCTACGGCTAGGCGCAAATAGCTTTTGGTAAAACTCTAAAAGAATTCCATATAAAATGCATAATATAATTGCTATTATTTGAAATCTTTTATTCTTTAAGTACTTCTTATCACTTTTTTTAAAATACAATAGCAATGTGTAACTCAAAACAAAAAACAGCACAATGTGAACTATTTTATCAACTTTTAAAGCGTAGGTAAAGCTATTTTCTGCTGGCAATTTATTACCAGGCATGCTCATTATTATAAATATAACTAATATTTCCGCAATGACCCAGACTAAAGTTTTAAATGAATTTGTCATAATGGATTAATGAACCAACTGACTATACGCCTCACTGGTTAATAAAGCTTCTACATCAGCAGTATTTACTACAGTTACTTTCACCATCCAGCCTGCACCATATGGATCGGTGTTGACTAATTCTGGTTGTGCAGTTAAAGCAGGGTTTACTTCTAAGATAGTACCCGATACTGGTAAAAATAAATCACTCACTGTTTTTACGGCTTCTACTGTTCCGAATACGGCTTCAGCAGAAAGCATTTTTCCTACAGTATTAATATCAATGTATACAATATCCCCAAGTTCGCCTTGTGCGAAATCGGTAATACCAATAGTGGCAGTATTGCCATCTAATTTAATCCATTCGTGGTCCTTTGTGTAACGTAAGTCGGCTGGGAATTGCATAGTTTATTTTTTATTGATGCAAAGATTCATAAAAAACACTAAAAAAACAATGAGCTAGAAGCTATTGTTTTCAAAATAGAGTAATATATGGTCTTTTAAAAATCCTTCTTGTTCTATGAGGTCCATGGTAGGTAGGCCCTTTAATTGCTTAAAATGAGGCCAACCCTCTTCGTCTAGGCCTTCTAATATATAATAGCCACTGCTAGAGAGGATTTTACAGATAGCCACATGCATGAGGTCCTGCTTCTGTTCCTTGCTAATTTTTTCAATTAAAAAGCCCGTTTCTTGAAGCCCAATGAGAAATAATATAGATTCCGTGTCGGGCTTCTTTCCGAAGCGGTCCATCAGTTTTTTCTCTAAATCCCACCACCTGGTCTGAAAATCGTCATTTATAGAGGCCATATCCTTTTTTCAATTTATGGGGCAAAGGTAGGGGATATCTAGGCGTAGTACAATGCTTTGATTATCTTTGCTAAAATTTGACCCGATGTTACAAGTGAGTTTTTTACGCCAAAACAAAGAAATAGCTAAGCAGAAATTGGCTATTAAGCATTTTGCTAATTTGGATTTGGTAGATACGGTGATTGCCATGGATGATGAAAGAAAGCAATTACAAGCCTCTTTTGATGAAATGCAGGCCAAGGTGAATGCGGCTTCCAAAGAAATTGGGGGGCTAATGGCTAAGGGTGAAAAACAGCAGGCTGAAAACTTAAAAAATGAAGTGGCGGGTTTAAAGACACAATTAGATCCCCTTAAAATAAAGATGGCCGAAGTGGAATTGCAATTACAAAATACCATTGTTCAATTTCCTAACCTGCCACATGACTTAGTGCCCAAAGGAAAAACGCCTGAAGAGAATGAACTAGTGAAGCAAGCAGGGGAAACGCCCAAATTACATGCAGGTGCTCAAGCGCATTGGGATTTAATTAGCAAATATAATTTAGTCGATTTTGAAACCGGTTCTAAAATTACCGGTAGTGGTTTTCCTTTATATATTGGCAAGGGTGCGAAATTTCAAAGAGCCTTGGTGCAATATTTTTTAGATTTTAATATTGCTGCAGGCTATACAGAATATTTACCTCCTTTTATGGTGAATGAAGCTTCTGCTTTTGCCACTGGTCAATTGCCTGATAAAGAAGGACAGATGTACCATGCCACTGCAGATAATTTTTATTTAATTCCAACAGCAGAAGTGCCTGTGACCAATATTTATAGAGATGTGGTTTTGAAAGAAGCAGACTTGCCACTTCAAATGACAGCCTATTCTCCTTGTTTTAGAAGAGAGGCGGGAAGTTTTGGAAAAGACGTGCGTGGATTAAATAGAGTGCATCAATTTGAGAAAGTAGAAATTATACAAATTGTACATCCCGATAAAAGTGATGAAGTGTTAAATGACATGGTCGCACACGTTGAAAAATTATTAGTGAGCCTTGGTTTGCAATATCGTATTCTAAGATTATGTGGCGGAGATATGGGATTTGCTTCTTCTATTACTTATGATTTTGAAGTGTATAGTGCTGCACAAGAAAGATGGCTGGAGGTAAGTAGCGTTTCTAATTTCCAATCTTATCAAACCTATAGAATGAAATGCCGATTTAAAGACGCTGCTGGTAAAATTCAGTTTGCACATTCATTAAACGGAAGTTCATT
>JBEGKS010000261.1:0-2532 GCA_041183945.1 Bacteroidota bacterium
ACGGGCTCTCTTGATTATGCGACGGTATTTAAAAATGTAGGTGTAATCAGTGCACATACCATGGAACTCTTTGGTCAACCTGTTTCGGTTATGACAGTCATTTGTATTTTGTTATTTATTGGTGCAATGGGTAAATCAGCTCAAGTCCCACTTCATGTATGGCTTCCAGACTCTATGGAAGGGCCTACACCAATATCTGCATTAATACACGCAGCCACCATGGTCACTGCGGGTATTTTTATGGTGTCACGCACATCGCCTCTATTTGAATTATCTGACACAGCACTTTCTTTTGTCATGATTATTGGAGCTATTACTGCTTTATTCATGGGCTTATTAGGCATCATTCAAAATGATATTAAACGCGTGATTGCTTATTCAACACTTTCGCAATTAGGTTATATGACAGTAGCTTTAGGGGCATCTGCTTACTCTGTTGCAATGTTTCATTTAATGACACATGCATTCTTTAAAGCACTTCTATTCTTAGGCGCTGGGTCAGTCATCATAGGTATGCATCATGATCAAAACATTCAGCGCATGGGAAATTTAAGAAAATACATGCCGATTACTTGGATTACTTTTTTAATAGGTTCTTTAGCACTTATAGGCACACCTTTATTTTCAGGCTTCTATTCCAAAGATAGTTTAATTGAAGCTGTGAAGCTATCGCATCTCGCTGGTAGCAACTTTGCGTATTTTTCTGTATTGGTAGGTGTATTTGTAACAGCCTTTTATTCATTCAGACTTTATTTCCTTGTATTTCACGGCAAAGAAAAATGGCGCCTTCAAAAATTAACTCGTCATGATGATCACCATCATGGCTTGAGTCCAAAAGATAATCCGCATGAAAATTCTTTGAGCGTCACATTACCATTAGTTCTTCTTGCCATTCCATCCGTTGTAATTGGTTACATCACTATTGAACCAATGCTATTCGGCAGTTTTTTTGCGAAAAGCATATTCGTAAACTCTGAAGCGCATCCTACGATGGAACATTTAAGCCATCACTTCCATGAAATTTACCATGGGCCTTTTGGTATGGCATTACATAGCCTCTTAAGCCTGCCTTTCTTATTTGCTTCAAGCGGAGTTTTTTTAGCATATTACTGTTATCAAATTAATTTAAATTTACCTAAATTTATTTTTAGTCGCACACAAGGTATTTACCGCATATTAGAAAATAAATATGGCTTTGATACATTTAATGAAAAATTCTTTGCTTTCGGCAGTCGCTTTTTAGGTGAAAAGTTTTGGAAAATAGGTGATGTCAAAATTATTGATGGATGGCTTGTAAATGGAACAGCTAAATCCATAGGGAAACTTTCAGAAAAAATACGTGTAATTCAATCAGGTTATATTTATCACTACGCATTTGCTATGGTGATTGGGGTATTTTTATTTCTAACTTTCTTTATAAAAATATAAGATGAATTTAACGCACATATTAAGCTATTCAATTTGGACTCCTATATTTTTGGGGGGTTTAATACTTTTACTAAGTTCAAAGCTGAGTAATACGCAAGCGAAATGGGCGTCACTTGTAAGCAGTACCATTTCTTTTTTCATTACATTACCGCTTTACTCTTCTTTCGATTTTTCTTTTGGGCAATTTCAATTTCAGGAATTCTTTCATTGGATTCCCGCATTTCATATTAATTACCATTTAGGTGTAGATGGTTTTGCGATACCTCTAATTCTTCTCACAAGCTTTACAACTATGATTGTTGTCATTGCATCATGGAGATCCATAGAAGATCGCGTAGCTCAATACATGGCGGCTTTTTTGATTATGTCGGGTCTCATGATAGGTGTTTTTAGTGCGCTCGATGCCATGCTCTACTATATCTTTTGGGAAGCCATGCTTATTCCTATGTTCTTAGTGATTGGTATATGGGGTGGAACTAATCGGATTTACGCCACAGTTAAATTCTTTTTATATACCGTCTTAGGTTCTTTATTGATGTTAGTAGCATTTATTTATCTCTACTTACATACGCATTCGTTCGAAATAGTTAATTTTTATAATGCCGGACTTGGCTTATATCCGCAGATCCTTATTTTCTTAGCTTTATTTATGGCGTTTGCAGTCAAAATTCCTATGTGGCCGCTTCACACATGGCTGCCTGATGCGCACGTTGAAGCACCTACAGGAGGCTCCGTAGTTTTGGCGGCTGTGATGTTGAAATTAGGTGCGTATAGCTTCATGCGCTTTGCAATGCCTATTGCACCCGAAGCTGCATTTTATTTAAAAGATTTTATGGTGACTTTGTCTCTAATTGCTATTTTGTATATTGCACTTATTGCAATTGTACAAAAAGACATGAAAAAGCTCATTGCATATTCATCAATATCACATATGGGTTTTGTAACTTTAGGTCTTTTTATGTTTAACGCAATCGGTGTTGAGGGCGCTTATGTTCAAATGATTTCACATGGATTTATTTCAGCAGCTATGTTTTTATCTGTTGGTGTTTTATATGACAGATTACATACCAGAGAAATCGCAGATTATGGTGGCGTGATTCATGC
>JBEGKS010000262.1:0-2512 GCA_041183945.1 Bacteroidota bacterium
AATGAAAGTGGATGCGCTAAAAAAGAATGTATAGCGTGACCACCTTCATGCACCATGGTAGTCACATCACTCATTTGACCAGCTGCATTCATGAAAATAAATGGCGCTCCCGATTCTGCTAAGGGACAATTGTATCCACCCGGTGCCTTGCCTTTTCTACTTTCTAAATCAAAATGTTTTAAGTCGTTCATCTTACGTAAGCAATCTGCAAAAAATGGATTCAATTTTTCAAAACAAGCTACCGACTTATTGTATAAGTCTTTGCCGTCTGTAAAAGGCTTTAACGGAGCAATGCCAGCTGGCTCTGCTTCTGTATCCCAAGGCTTTAAAGTAGCCACCCCTAATTTCTTTTTCTTGCGTGCATAAATTTTATCAATAAGTGGAAGCACATGTAATTTAATAGCTTCATGAAATTGATAGCAGTCCTCTTTGGAATAATCAAATCTTCCCAACTCTTGAAATTTATAATCTCTGTAATTAGCAAAGCCTGCATTCAAGGCTACTTGATTTCTTTTTTGAATTAAGCTAGAAAATAAATCATGCATGCTAGTTTGATCTTGCAAACGACGTTCCTGTATTTTAAGATAAACTTCTTCTCTAATAGCTCTGTCGGGGTTTTCTAAAAACTGAGCGGCTTGTTGTAAAGTATATTCTTGTTCTTTAAATTGAATAGTCATTTTACCTGCAATGGTGCCATATTGTTGTTGTAGTACACTAAGCTCTGCTTGAATTGGAATGTTTTCTTCTCTAAAAAGTTCAATACTTTTTTTAACAGAACGTAAATAAGTAAAATAAGCAGACTTGTCTAAGTCTGCAGTAAATGGACAAGCTATTAATTTTTTATTAAGTGCATCTGCATAGGGTTGCATTTTGGGTTGAATCTCCATGCAGAAAAAATTGAAAGATTCTTCTAAAGATTTATCGGTGGTATCGCAGGTCATTTTAATTTGTCTCCAACAAGCATCCTCACTTATAAAGGCCTCTAATTCACTAAGGTTTTGCAGCCATTTTTCAAGGGTGGCAACAGAATCTAAGTCTTGGGCTAATAGGGTCTTAAAATAAGGTTCTAGGCCCTCCCAATTGGTTAAAACAGCATCGGTGGGAAGAAAATGATGGCTTAGTTTTTGAATGTCTGCTGTTCTTGGCATTATATGGTATTTTAAGAGGCAAATTTACTACTTTTACACACTTCAAAAGCGACTAAAAAGTGTCCAATACCATTCATTTACTGCCAGACCACATAGCCAACCAAATAGCGGCTGGAGAGGTCATACAAAGACCTGCCAGTGCGGTAAAGGAATTGCTTGAAAATGCAGTAGATGCGGGTGCCACAGAAATTAAATTGTACATCAACGATGCCGGCAAGGCCCTGATTCAAGTAGTGGATAATGGCAAGGGTATGAATGCCACAGATGCCAATAATGCATTTGCCCGTCATGCCACTAGTAAAATAAGCACCATTGAAGACCTATTCCAAATTAGAACCATGGGCTTTCGTGGAGAAGCCTTGGCATCCATTGCAGCCGTGGCCCAAGTAAGTTTAAAAACAAGAAGAGCAGAAGATGAAATGGGGACCGCTGTAGAAATTGAAAATAGCAAGGTCACTGAAACAAGTGCTATAGCTTGTCCCGTGGGCACGAGCATTAGTATGAAAAATTTATTTTTCAATGTGCCTGCTAGAAGAAATTTTTTAAAAAGTAATAGTGCCGAGTTAAAACATATCATTGAAGAATTTACAAGGGTAGCCCTCGCCTTTCCAGAAATTTATTTTAGTTTATCTAGTAATGGGCAAGATGTTTATCATTGGGAAGGTGGAAGTTTTAAACAAAGGGCCATTCAAGTATTAGGCAACAGTTATCAAACTAAACTAGTAACTGTAGGTGAAAAAACCGACTACCTAACTATTACAGGCTTTGTAGGTAAACCAGATACAGCAAAGAAAACCAGAAGCGATCAATACTTTTTTGTAAATCGTCGTTTTATTAAAAGCGCCTACTTGCACCATGCGGTTGCCAATGCCTTTGAAGGTTTAATTGCAAAAGAAAATTTTCCTAGCTATTTATTATACATCGACCTCGACCCTGCACAAGTGGACATTAATGTGCACCCCACCAAGCAAGAAATAAAATTCGAAGACGATAAAATAATTTACTCCTTTGTGCAAGCTGCCGTAAGACATGCTTTAGCACAATTTAGTGTAGCGCCTTCATTGGATTTTTCTTTGGATGCGAACATTCAACAATTGGATGCCATTCAAAAACCTTTCACGGACGAAAAGTATAATAATACCACCAAGCAGTCTTTGTATGAAGGCTTTAGCAAGAAAAATCAAGCGCACTTAATTTCAAGAAGTGAAAATGCTTCTAAACAAGATTGGAAAAGTTTTTTTACAGATGTCCCTTCTTCCCATCATCAGGAGGATGCAACTGCTGAATCCTATATTGTAAAAGCTTCTTCCATGGGATTGTATAAAGAAGGCAACCCACTTCAGATAGAAGAAACAGCAAGCCTA
>JBEGKS010000263.1:0-2502 GCA_041183945.1 Bacteroidota bacterium
CTTCTTTAAACGCAAATAACCTAGTTATTTTCATAATTTTGCAACATGGAAAATCTGGATCTTAGCAAACTGCCTAAACATATTGCCATTATTATGGATGGGAATGGCAGATGGGCGCAAGAACAAGGCCAGGACCGCTTATTTGGTCATTATCAAGGAGTTATAAGCGTTAGAAAAGTCGTAGAAGCAGCCACTGAAATTGGCATTCAATACCTTACCCTCTATGCATTTAGTACGGAGAATTGGGAAAGACCAGAGGAGGAAGTCACGGGCCTAATGACCTTATTCGTGGATACCATTGCCAAAGAAGTGCCCGATTTGCATAAAAATAATATCAAGCTTCGTTTTATTGGCAATTTAGGCTTGCTGCCCCCACATGCAAGAGCGGCCTTGGACAATGCCACTCATCAAACAGCTGCAAATACGGGCTTGACCCTCATTATAGCTTTGAGTTATAGCAGCAGGTGGGAGTTAGTGGAAGCAGCTAAAAATATTGCCACTCAAGTGAAAGAGGGTAGCCTAAATATAGATAAAATTACAGAGGAGACCTTGTCTGAAGCCCTTACTACCAAAGACTTTCCCGATCCTGCATTAATGATACGTACCAGTGGTGAATATCGGATCAGCAATTTTTTATTGTATCAGTTGGCCTATGCCGAATTATACTTTACAGAGACCAGATGGCCCGATTTTAGAAAGGATGACCTAGTCAAAGCCATCCTAGATTTCCAATCCAGAGAACGCAGATTCGGTAAAACCAGCTTACAAGTCAGTTCAAATGATGAAATAAAATAATATGTTTATTTACACTTTTAACAAAGACTTTGAAATATTACGAGTAATTTGCGACACTTTTAAAATTATAAATGTTTAGTCCCTTAGCAGATGCATAAATTTCTTCCCTTTTTAATAGGTTCACTATCAGTACTTTTTTTGAATTCGACTTCTTATGCGCAGGACAGCCCTGTTAAAGATTCAGTGTCTCAAATTAATGTTCAACTCATCAATATTTTTAACCAAAAAACGGTTACTAAATATAAGATTCGTAACATAAAAGTGGTGGGTAATGAAAACTTTGATGAAAATTTATTGCTTTCACTTTCTACTTTAAATACAGGTGATGAAGTATCTATTCCAGGAGGAGACAACTTTGCAAAGTCTATTCGCAAGTTGATGGATCAAAATTACTTTAGTGATGTAAGTATTTATTTAACAGACTTAGTAGGTAAAGAAATTGATGTAGAAATTAATGTGACAGAAAGACCACGTTTATCTAAGTTTAATTTCCTGGGTGTAAAAAAATCGGACATTGATGAATTGTCTGGCAAAACCGGTTTAACACCTAATAGAGTGGTGACCGATAATATGAAAATAACGGCCATTGAAGGCATTAAAAAATATTATGCTGAAAAAGGTTTCCAAGATGTGAAAGTCACTATCAAAGAGCGTAAAGATGCCACTAGAAAAAATAATTTATTATTAGATTTCGTAGTAGACAAAGGACCTAAAGTAAGAATTAATAATATTAATTTCGGAGGCAATTTAATAGAAGAAACGAAGCTTAAAAAAAGCTTGAAGGAAGTGCATGAGAAATCGAGACTTACTTTATTTCCTATTAATGACAAGCCTGTTATTGTAAAAACAAGTCCTTATACTTTTGAACAGTATATGTCTGAAAAAGGCTTTTTAACTTTTACCAAGACTAGAAAAATATTAAACTCATACGCAAGGTTCTCCCTTTCTTCTTCTAAGTTCAATATTAAAAAGTATGAAGAAAGTAAAGACAACTTATTAGATTATTATAACTCATTAGGTTTTAGAGATGCGGTGATTGAAAAGGATACTGTGTATCATAATGCAGGTGGTAATCTGAACATAGATTTACAAATGAAGGAAGGCCGTAAATATTATTTCGGTAATATTAATTGGAGAGGTAATACCAAGTATTCCGATTCTATCTTATCGGTAATTTTAAATATTAAGAAAGGAGAAATTTACAATAGAGAAATCTTATTTAATAAATTGGGTAAAACACCTACTGCTGAAGGCGGTGATGTAAGTACCTTATATCAAGACGATGGGTATTTATTTTTTAGAGTGGATCCTGTAGAAACTGCAGTATATAATGACACCATTGATTTTGAAATTAGAATCGTTGAAGGTCCTCAAGCAACTATTAAAACAATTCGTATTGCAGGTAATGAAAAAACAAAAGATTTTGTGATTCGTCGTGAAATTAGAACCCTACCTGGAGATAAGTTTAGCCGCTCTTTATTAATTCGTTCTCAACGTGAGATTGCACAGTTAAACTTTTTTGATCAAGAGAAAATAAAAATTGATCCAATACCTAATCCAGAAGATGGTACGGTAGATATTAATTATGGTGTGGAAGAAAAATCGAGTGATCAATTAGAGTTGAGTGCTGGTTGGGGTGGTTATATTGGACTTACTGGAACCTTAGGGGTGACTTTTAATAATTTTAGTTCAAAGAATTTATTTAAA
>JBEGKS010000264.1:0-3206 GCA_041183945.1 Bacteroidota bacterium
TCTATTAGAAGTATGAGTGCCCATGCCGATTACGAGGATCTTATGCAATTTCTAGGCTGCCAAAGCCCCGATTTAGTAAAGCAAATTTTTGTAGTGCATGGTGAAGCTGAAGTGCAGGATCATTTTGCGGAAAGATTACGCAAGAAAGGGTTTAAAGAAGTAATCGCGCCAGAAATGCACGAGACAGTGGAAATTGTATAATTAGGAGATTAATTATTAAAGCGCTAGAATAAAGTTTGGGGCGTGAATATTTTATATTCCACTTTCTCGCATGGGTTCGTGCTTTGCTGAAAATTCTTAGCCACCGTATAGGCGCTCATTTTACTATCCATTATTTGATGTTTAGCCAATTCCAAAATTTGCGCATCGTTTAAATTTTCATTCACCCAAGCATTGGCTGCATCTTCTTCTAAAATGGTGGGCATTCTTTTTTTGACATTGTGAATCTTACTCATTAAGCCATTGGCTTCAGTGGTAATAATACCAAAGCTATTTTTAGTTTCTCCAGTATTTTGGTTGGTCCAAGTATTCCAAACACCCGCTATATAAAAAATAGGTTTTTCATTCAATGAAATACAGTACGGGTATTTTTCTTTTTCAATTTGTTGCCATTCAAAAAAATGAGAAGCCAATACCAAACACCTGTTGTCAAAAAAATGAGAAGCCAATACCAAACACCTATTGCTATGAATAGTGCTTTGCGCCACTTTATTGCTTAAAATAGTTTCTGCCTTTATATTAAGGGTGGTATATTTTTTTCTCGATTCTGTTAATTCTTTTTCATTACGCACCCAATGGGGTATAAGCTCCCAGTGCATAAGGCCTGGTCTTAGTAAAGACTTATGGGGGGTATTTATAGTATCTTCACTACTGGGTTCATGGTTCATTAAAAATTACTGGCCACTGGTCATAAGCAAAGCCCGACTGCATAGGTATATCAATGGCATCTAAATCTAATACAGTGTCTCCTACTTTAATAGTTTGCTTTTTAGGAATTTTTATGCCAATTACGTAACACATATATTTTTTGAATAGTCTTCTGTGCAAATTAAGAATTTTAATATAAAATCCTTGCTAAGAACTGGTATTATATGTATTTTCAATTTAAATAATTATAAATGTTACACTCAATAGGAACTTGTTTATGGTTTGATGGAAAAGCAAAGGAAGCGGCTTATTATTATAAAGAAGTATTTGGCGAAGTAGAGATAGTTTCTGAAAATCCAATGGCGGTTGTATATAATTTATTTGGTCGTAGATTTATGAATTTAAATGGTGGCCCAGGGTATATAATTAACCCTTCCATTTCATTTTTTATAAGTATTGAAACAGAAGCTGAAATAGATAGCCTTTGGGAGAAGTTAATTATAGATGGTAAAATTTTAATGCCCCTTAATAAATATCCTTGGAGTGAAAAATACGGATGGTGCGCCGATAAATATGGGGTGAACTTTCAATTAATGCTTGGGCATAAAAGCCGCACTAAGATTATGCCTAATATGTTATTCACAGGCAATCAAAATGGAAAAGCAAAGCAAGCCATTGAATTTTATACCAATTTATTTAAAGGTGCTAACACTATTCAAATAGATACTTATCAAAAAGGAGAGCCTGATACTGAAGGCAATATTAAATATGCACAGTTTGAATTGAATGACCTTTCCTTTGGTGCCATGGATAGTTCTGCACCGCATCCATTTAGTTTTAATGAGGCGGTTTCTTTTATTATAACTGTTGACACGCAGGAAGAGATAGATTATTACTGGAATGCCTTGGTTGAACATGGTGCCCCTGGCAGATGCGGTTGGTTAAAAGACCAGTATGGTATTAGTTGGCAGGTGGTGCCAAGTTGTTTAGGGAAGTTCATGACCAACCCAGCTACTGCGCCAAAAGCAACCTATGCTTTTTTACAAATGTCTAAATTTATAATCGCCGATTTACAGAAGGCTGTGGAGTAGCGCGGAAGTATACATCTATACTAGCTTTTGAAACTTGAGTCATAAAAGATTCATTATATTTATACATACAAAACAATTGCTATGAAAAAAGTCTTCAAATTTATTGGTTATGCTTTATTAAGCATTATTGGTTTAATTGCTATTTTTTTAACAACTGTTTATGTAAAAAGCTATTTCAGTTATAAAGAGGCTGCTAAGTTAATAGGGAAGGAAGCGCCCATGCTAAGTATTGATGGCCATGAGTTTCGTGATTTAAATAAGAATGGCAAGCTAGATGCTTATGAAGACTACCGCGTAAATATTGAAGACCGTATTACTAATTTAATTGGTCAAATGACATTAGAGGAAAAAGCAGGCACCATGTTTATTACCATGGCTGCTATGAATAGCAATGGCGATTTAAGTGAAACTAAATCAATACTTAATCCAATTTCATATGTCGTAGAAGGTAATTCTGAAATGGTTTTGGGTAAGAATATGAATCACTTAAATACTTTACAATCTACTTCACCAGAAGCTATGGTTGTTTGGCATAATAATATTCAAAAATTAGCAGAGCGCACAAGACTAGGTATTCCTATCACACTAGCCACCGATCCAAGACATGGTGTGCCTAATGCACCTGGTGCAAGTATTTATAGTCCTTTCTTTTCTAGCTGGCCTTCTACTTTGGGTTTAGCTGCTACAAGAGACAGTAATTTAGTACGCGCTTTTGGTGATATCGCCAGACAAGAATACAAGGCTTTAGGTTTTAGATTAACCTTATCACCCATGGCCGATTTAGCCACAGAACCAAGATGGGGTAGAATTAATGGAACTTTTGGAGAAGACGCAGAACTAGCTGCCACTATGACCAAGGCATATATCTTAGGTTTTCAAGGAGATACCATTAATGAGAACACGGTGGAGTGTATGGTAAAACATTTTTCGGGCGGAGGTCCGCAAGAAGATGGACGTGATGCACATTTCCCTCCAGGCCATCAAGCATACAAAGGAGATAATTTTAATTATCATTTAATACCATTTGTAAAAGGGGCATTTGCAGCAGGGGCTGCACAAGTCATGCCTTATTATGGAATACCCATGGGACAAACCAGCGAGAATGTTGGTTTTGGTTATAATAAAGATATTATCACAGGTTTATTATATCATTTTCCGCTTGTAATGGACTGAAAAAATAGGTAGAATTACCCTATGGAAAACGACAGGGAAAAGATACTCGAGCTGTACAAGGACCTCCGGGTGGCC
>JBEGKS010000265.1:0-2663 GCA_041183945.1 Bacteroidota bacterium
TGGGTTGCCTACATCCATTGCATTTGAAACGGTAGCTACTGCTTTATGTATTTCATATTTTTCGGTAGATAAATATCTTGTCACTACATCATTTGCATTACATGCTGCTATAAAATGTCCCAAGGGTAAGCCACTTGCCTTTGCCATCATGCCCGCACAAATATTACCAAAGTTGCCACTAGGCACTACAATATTCATAGGGGGGTAATTCCCTTGCGCGTCTTGGTATTTAGCAACCCATTGTTGCCATGCAAAGAAATAATATAATTGTTGTGGTAACCAACGCGCTACATTTATTGAATTAGCCGAGGTTAAATTATATTGCTCGTTTAAATCAAAATCCATAAAAGCTTCTTTCACTATGGCTTGACAATCGTCAAAGCTTCCTTCTACTTCCAATGCTGTTATGTTTTGTCCGCAAGTAGTTAATTGTAATTCTTGTATAGGACTTACTTTGCCTTTTGGGTATAATATAATTACATTCACACCTTCTACGCCTAAAAACCCATTGGCTACTGCGCCACCTGTATCTCCACTTGTAGCTACTAATACAGTAGTAGGCTTAGTAGTAGTAGTATCTTCTGTAGATTTCGTTAGATTAGAATTTCTATCATTCGGTTTTTTCTCTTTTGAAAAATAACCCAAACACCTACTCATAAATCTTGCACCTACATCTTTAAAAGCTAATGTAGGCCCATGAAATAATTCAAGTGATAATATATTTTCTGTAATGGGTACTAAAGGGAAATCGAAGTTAATAGTCTGGGCACAAATTTCTTTTAATGAGGCATCGTCAATAGTACCGCCTACATAGGGTTTCATGACTTCGAATGCAAGTGAAGCTTTATCTAATGTTTTAAACCTTTCAATTTCTGCTTCAGTAAATTTGGGAATTGTGCTAGGAAAGTATAATCCCTTATCAGGCGCCTGCCCTGTAATAGCAGCCGTTCTAAAATCTACATTCGGGGAATTTTTTCCTAAACTATAATATTGCATTCGAAGGTTTATTATTAATATTTGTTTAATTAGTGTTACTATTAAAATTCTACTTACTTATTATTTATAATTTTATAACTATAACCTATTCGATTATCTCCACACCTGTTTGGTTAATACTGGTTACATAAGTATGATGCGGAAGTCCAATACCATCATATAATTGCTTCATTTCTTTTTCAACCGCTATGGCAATTTCTTTGGTTTTACTTAGCATGAAAATTGAAGGACCAGAGCCTGAAATACCACCCCCTAAGGCACCTGCTTGTTTACAAGCTAGTTTTAAAGCATCGAAACCAGGTATTAATATAGAACGCACGGGTTCTATAATTACATCTTCTAAAGACCTACCAATTAAATCATAATCGGATTTCATTAAACCTGCAACTAGTCCTGCTATATTGCCCCATTGCTTAATGGCGTCTTTTAAAAGTACTTGTTGTCTTAATATACTTCTTGCATCAGAAGTTCTTACTTCAATTTGAGGATGCACAATAGTTACATGCAAAGTGGGAGAAGGCAGTGCAATAATTTCTAAAGGAAAAATAGATCTCACCAAGGTAACTCCTCCAAAAATACAAGGCGCAATATTATCGGCATGCTTTACACCCGATGCTAGTTTTTCACCATTCATGGCAAAGCGTACTAAATCGTCTTTGGAGAAAATATTACCTACTAAATAATTAGCTCCTACCACCGCACCCGCAGAGCTAGCAGCGCTAGAACCCACACCACTACCGGGTTTGATAAGCTTATTAATTTTTACTTCGAATTTTATTTTAGGGGCGCTGCTGTTATTTTGCTTTTCTTCATACTCTTCTAAAAAAGCAAGCAAGGCCGCACCTGCCACATTTTTTTCTGGGTCGGTGGGTAAATTATAATTGTCAATATTAATAATAGTAATACTGGCTTCGTTTTCAGCGCGACTCATCCATCTCATTTCCATTTCATCATATGGACTATTCACAGCAAAGCCCAAAATATCAAAACCGCAAACCATATTCGCTACAGTGGCGGGGGCTTTTATTTTTATCCATTGATTTTCAGCAACCATGTTCTATATCTTTTTAGAAGAATATTTTTTAAACTCTTGCGGCTCTTATGATATCGGCAAATACACCCGATGCTGTTACATCGGCGCCCGCACCAGCTCCCTTCACCACTAATGGAAGTTCTGGATAACGCGTAGAATAAAATAAGACTAAATTATCTTTACCATATAAATGATAAAAGTCTGAACTTGGTTCAATATGTTGTAGACCTACTTTGGCGGTTCCTTTTCCATCATCTCCAATATTGAAACTTGCTACGAATTTTAATTTGCAATTTTTAGCAGCAGCCGCTTCATATAATTTTTTGAAATGCGCTTCTTGTTTTTCCATCTCTGCATAAAAATCCTCTACAGAACCATTGAAACAACTAGCAGGTAAAAAACTTTCATTGGCAATATCGGTCATCTCTATTTTATGACCTGCTTCTCTGATCGGGTTCGGTATAGCCTTCTGCCTGTGCTTGTCGAACTACTTTTGAAAAAGGCACTGTACCATCGTAATTATTAAATACATAATTTAAAGTACCCGATAAAACCGCTTCAATTCTATTGATATTGTCTCCACTTCTTATTAAATCGTTTAAGGTTCCAATAATGGGCAAACTCGCTCCCACAT
>JBEGKS010000266.1:0-2994 GCA_041183945.1 Bacteroidota bacterium
TTTTTAGATGATATATTATTGTTCTAATGGTAAATTTTTAATTTCTTCCACTTCATTTTTGTCAAGCACTTTAACATACCATAACACTGCAATAAAAAAATAACTAGTAACTCTAGTACAATTACAGTGCTCATTGTCCAAAAGGTATTGTAAGATACTCCCCCATAAAAATCGGTGGAAACCGCCTTAGCACTAGAATCAGAAATAGCATCAGCAGCTTGTGCAAAACCCTTTGTAGCAAACATAGAACCCATTACCACTACAAAAATCATCATTACTTTTTTGCCTGCTTTTGATAAGTTTAGCGCTTGTTTAGAAACCATTAATAAAACTTTTGTTAGTATCCATATAACTACTACCAATAAACAAGCAACAGTAACCATAAGTAGCTGCATATAATTGGTCACTGCTGGTTTGGCTGGAAGCAAAGTCGGCTGTGCAAAAGCACTAAGAGACAATACAGAGGCCAATAAGAAAAGGAAAATATTTTTAATTTTTAACATAAGAAATGTTTTTAGATGATATATTATTGTTCTAATGGTAAATTTTTAATTTCTTCCACTTCATTTTTGTCAAGCACTTTAACATACCATAACACTGCAATAAAAAAACCATAACACTGCAATAAAAAATGCAACAAAAACTAACAGTGAAAACAGCGGATAAATATTTTGATCCTGCATGGTTTCGGTATACTTTTTTATAAAACTGTACATAATGCTTAATTTTACTTGTTTACTTTTTCTTGTTTATTTTTTGTTGATATCTGTGCCTAGTCTTTGTATATAAGCAATCAAGGCAATGATTTCTTTATTCGGTGCAACCTTAATGCCGTCTTTTTCCAAATCAGCTGAAATAGTTTTTGCCTGCATCATTAAATCTTGATTCGCCTTACTTGCATAATCTGCTGCATAGGGTACCCCTAAAGTGCGCATCGCATTTATTTTTAAAGGCGTGCTGGCTGTATCTATATTATCATCAATTAAAAAAGAATAAGAAGGCATGACGGAACCTGTTGAAATAGAATTTGGTTCTTCAAAGTGATTATAATGCCAGGTATTTGATTTTTTCAAATTACCCGAACCTTCCCTAGCTAAATCTGGTCCAGTTCTTTTACTACCCCATTGAAATGGATGGTCATAGACAAACTCGCCTGCCTTACTATACTCTCCATAACGTTCTGTTTCACTTCTAAAAGGACGAATCATTTGAGAGTGACAGGTATAACAACCCTCTCTTGTATAAATATCTCTACCTTGTAATTCTAAAGGTGTGTATGGTTTTACACTTGATATGGTAGGTATATTAGATTTTACTAAAAAAGTAGGTACTAATTCTACTAAGCCCCCAATTAAAATAACTATTAAGGATAATAATAAAAAAGGAGTGGGTCTTCTTTCAATCCAACGGTGCCAATGCTCCCCAGTATGTTGGGTATATTCTTTTTCCAAAGCAGGTGCTTGTGCATCTTCATTGGCATTTAGTGTACCTTGTCCAATGGTTTTAAAATAATTCACCATTCCTATAATAGCTCCCGTCAAATAAAGAGTACCCCCAAGCGCTCTCATTGCATAAAATGGAGCCATATAGGTAACGGTTTCTAAAAATTGATACTTTAATTGCCCACTAGGTGTAAACTGTTTCCACATAGCTACTTGTTGAAAACCTGCCCAATACATGGGTATGGCATAAAATAAAATACCTAAAGTGGCTAACCAAAAATGTATGTTTGCTAATTTTTTGGAGTACAATTCTGTTTTATAAATTCTTGGAATTAACCAATACAATATTCCAAACGTAAGCATACCATTCCAACCCAATCCTCCAATATGCACGTGCGCAATAATCCAATCAGAGAAATGCGCCACCGCGTTAATGCTCTTTAGAGATAACATAGGTCCTTCAAAAGTAGACATACCATAAGCCGTTACCGCCACCACCATAAATTTCAAAATCACATCCTCTCTTACTTTATCCCAAGCACCGCGAAGGGTTAACAAACCATTAATCATACCACCCCAACTTGGGAATATTAACATGAAACTAAATACAATGCCTAGGCTTTGTGCCCAGTTTGGAAGTGCTGTATATAATAAATGATGCGGGCCGGCCCAGATATATAAAAATATTAAAGCCCAAAAATGTATAATAGATAATTTATAAGAAAACACCGGACGGTTAGCAGCCTTTGGTAAGAAATAATACATCAAACCTAAAAAAGGAGTAGTTAAGAAAAAGGCCACTGCATTATGACCATACCACCACTGCACTAAGGCGTCTTGTACTCCAGCATACCAACTATAACTTTTAAACAAAGTCACTGGCAGTTCAAATGAATTTACTAAATGTAAAACCGCCACTGTAACGAAAGTGGCTATATAAAACCAAACAGCAACATATAAATGACGCTCTCTTCTTTTAATAATGGTGGCAAACATATTAAAACCAAAAACCACCCAAATTAAAGTAATGGCAATATCAATAGGCCACTCTAATTCTGCATATTCTTTTGCGGTAGAAAAACCCAAAGGCAAAGTAATAGCCGCTGCAACTATGATAAGTTGCCATCCCCAAAAATGAATGGTACTTAGTACATCACTGAACATTCTTGCCTTTAACAAACGCTGCAAGGAATAATAAATTCCCATAAACATAGCATTACCCACAAATGCAAAAATGACTGCATTGGTATGCAGTGGTCTAATACGACCAAAATTAAAATAAGGCTGTAAGTTTAATACAGTGGGAAAAACCAACTGCAAGGCAATCCATAAGCCTACTGTCATTCCAACAACCCCCCAAATGATAGTGGCAATGGCAAAATTCCTTACCGTTTTATTGTCATACTGAAAACTTTCTACTTGCATAAGTTTAATTTAAATGATGAATGATGTTTGATATTTGACTTCATATATATATTTAGTTTGAAACTATTTTGATGCTATTTCGACGAGGGTAAAACTTCTAGCTCTTCTTTTTGATCCACCTTAATAC
>JBEGKS010000267.1:0-4454 GCA_041183945.1 Bacteroidota bacterium
GCTTATTCTGGTGCAGTATTTCATGTGATCACCCATGCTTTTTTCAAAGCTTTATTATTCTTAGGTGCAGGTTCTGTAATTCATGCCATGCATCATGAACAAGATATTAGAAAAATGGGTGGCTTACAATCAAAACTTCCTATTACACATATTACTTTTCTAATAGGTTGTATTGCTATTGCAGGTGTGCCTCCTTTTAGTGGCTTCTTTTCTAAAGACGAAATATTAGCAGCTGCTTTTGAAAAAAATAAAATTTATTGGGTGCTTGGTTTAATAGGCGCTGCGATGACTGCTTTTTATATGTTTCGTTTATATGCCACTACTTTTTTAGGAAAGTTTAGAGGTAGTCATGAACAAGAAGCGCATTTGCATGAAAGCCCTTTAGCCATGACCTTGCCTTTAATCGTATTAGCTATTCTAAGTGCAGTGGGTGGCGCCATTGGTATTCCACATATTATGGGAGGACATCATTGGTTAACTGAACAACTAAGTACCATTGTAACTACGCCTCATGAAGCTAGTTTACCTGTGTCTACTGAATGGATTTTAATGGGAGTGTCAGTAGCCATTGCAGCTACCTCTTTACTTATTGCTTTATCTCGTTATAGCAAACAAACCGACGAAGAGCCTAGTTCTGCTATAGGAAAGTTCTTTTATAATAAATGGTATATAGACGAGTTCTATCAAAAAGCCATTATTGAACCATTGAATGAATTTGCTTTATTTCTAAAAGAATTTATTGAAAAGAGAATGATTGATGGTGCTGTGAATGGGACAGGTAAGCTTGTTCAGTTTAGTGCTAGAAAAGTAAGGCTTATTCAAAATGGACAAGCGGGCTACTATATTTTATTTATGGTACTAGGTATTATTACACTTTTTTTAATTTGGTTTAATGATATTTATATTTTACGATTCATCCATACATTGTTTCAAAAATAATAAGCAACGATTATGTTAATTTCTTTTCTGCTACTTCCGCTTTTGACTGCAATTGTATTGTTATTTGTAAAAAAAGAAACAATGGCTTCTTCATTAGCTATTGGTGTAAGTTTGGTAACACTTGTATTGGCGGTTTTTATTTCTTTTAATAAGGTAGAGGCCTTTGATATGTCATGGCTTCCTAGTTTGAATAGCCGATTTACTTTAGAAGTGGATGGTCTAGCTAAAATATTAATTTTATTAACCGCCATAAGTTTGCCCGCCATTTTAATGGCAACTGCAAATAACCAGTACAAGCAAAAAAATATATTTTTATCGCTTTTATTATTTACCCAAGCAGGTTTGATGGGTGTGTTTTTAGCAGCAGATGCACTACTATTTTATTTTTTCTGGGAATTGGCTTTAATACCTGTTTATTTTTTATGTTCAATTTGGGGAGGAGAGAAGCGCATAGCCATTACTTTTAAATTCTTCATTTATACTTTTTTAGGTTCTTTGTTTATGCTCATAGGTATTTTATTTGTAAATGCCCATACAGCAGAACATAGCTTTTCTATACAATCCTTTATACATTCGAATTTAACAGACGGTCAAAAAATAACTGCCTTTGCCTTATTCTTTTCAGCCTTTGCTATAAAAATGCCCATCTTTCCTTTACATACTTGGCAACCCGATACCTACGAGCAATCGCCAACAGCGGTGACCATGGTTATGAGTGCTGTGATGGTGAAAATGGGCTTGTATGGAATTTTAAGATGGCTACTTCCTTTATTTCCAGTTGCTTTTGCAGCGCATACCAATGTGGTAGTATTTTTATCGGTAGTAGGTATTTTATACGCCTCTTTTATAGCTATTCGCCAAGACGATATTAAAAGACTAATTGCTTATTCTTCTATTGCACATATAGGTTTAATGAACGCTGCTATTTTTACTAATACGGGTATTGCTATTCAAGGCGCCTTGATTCAATTATTCTCGCATGGTATTAATGTATTAGGATTATGGATTATTGCAGATATATTGGAGCAACAAACAGGAACAAGATCGATGCAACAAATGGGAGGGCTTGCTAAAAAACAACCAACACTTGCTATTTTATTAGTGGGTTTTGCTTTAGCCAATATTGCCATGCCATTAACCAATGCCTTTGTGGGTGAATTTTTAATGTTCAATGGTTTATTTATGTTGAATCCTTGGATAGCTGCTTTTGCGGGTATTAGTATTGTCCTCGCTGCCATTTATACTTTGAACATGGTACAAAAAGTGGCCTATGGGGAGATAAGTGAAAAAATAAATGCCATGCCTGCGCCTAATAAAGCAGCCCAAGCAGTATTAATCATTTTATTGATTATTGTGTTTGTAACAGGGGTCTATCCAAAACCATTATTTACTTTAACAGCCGATACTTTACAAGAGTTATTGGTCAAATAATAAAACGAATTAGTAATGAATGCAATTATTGTTTCTACGCTCTTAGGTGTCATCATGATGTTCTGTTCATGGGGCATCAAAAATGGCCCAATTAAATGGTTGGTACGTTATTAGTATTGATACCAAGGGCATGCTGGCCTTTACTCGATTTGGTTTATTCGTGAATACTATATTTTTCATTCTTACTTTTATTTATATCTGGTTGAACGGAGAAGAGATTGCCAAATTTGATAACCAGGCCGCCGATTTTTATGCTTTGTTTTTCTTTATTTTATGCGGCGCAAGTATCTTAACTTCTTTTGATAATTTATTAATGTTGTTTATTGGCATTGAAATTTTATCTATTCCATTATATATTTTAACTGGAGCCGATAAGAAAAACTTATTCAGTAATGAAGCGGCTTTAAAGTATTTTTTAATGGGCTCTTTTTCAACAGGTATATTATTATTAGGCATTACTTTTATTTATGGAGCCACAGGCTCTTTTCATTTAATAGAACCTGTGCTTAAACCCTCTACGCTTTTGGGTTTAAAGTTTCAGCTGCTCCAATGCATTTATGGACACCCGATGTATATGATGGAGCACCTACTGTGTTCACTTCTTTTATGGCTACCATTGTGAAAGCAGCTGGCTTTATCGCATTCATTACCATATTTAATAGCCAAGCAAAAGCATTAGGACATTCTTGGGAACTTATTTTAAGTTTTGTCATTATCGCCACTTTATTAGTAGGTAATATTGTGGCTGTTTTTCAAAGAAGTGTCAAAAGAATGTTGGCTTATTCAAGTATCGCACAGGCAGGATTTATGTTATTTGCTTTGTATGGTAAATCAAGTTTTGCCAATGAGGGCATTATTTTATATGCCGTTGTTTATTCATTAGCTACGATGGGTGTTTTTGGGGTCTTAATTAAAATGAAAGAAAATAGTTTTGAAGCCTTTCATGGTTTAGCTAAGTCCAATCCACTTCTTGCTTTTGTAACCACTATATTTTTATTCTCACTTGCAGGTATTCCACTTACTGGAGGTTTCTTTGCTAAATATTATATGCTAAATGCACTTTACGCAGCAGGGTCTGGATTATGGTTAATTATTATAGCCATTTTATTTGCAGCTGTAAGTGTTTACTATTATTTCAAATTAGTGCAAGCCATGTATTTTGTAGTAGGAGAACCCAATATGCATGAAGTTCCTAAGAAATATACTTATACGCTTTTGGTAATGGCCATTCTGCTACTCATCCTAGGCGTTTTCCCTTCATTAGTATTCAATTATCTATACTTTTAGCCGTTCCTCATTTTATAAGGCCCAATAAGGCCATATTGTGGAATCTGTGCTACCTTTAGGTTTCATAAACATAGTATAATGACTATTCAGGATTCTTTCGTACTCGCTTGGCGTACTGTAAAAAGTAATAAACTTAGAACAAGTATTACGGTAGCTATTATTGCCTTTGGTATTATGGCACTTATTGGTATTATCACCGCTATTTCTGCCATGAATCAAAGTTTAAAAGAGAACTTCTCTTTTATGGGGGCCAATGCCTTTGTGGTAAGGTATAAAGAAATGAATGCAAGAATGGGCGGACCGAATAATGGGGGGGATGATTTTTCTAAAACGAAAAGAGGTGTAAAAGAAAAAAAATCGAATTTAGATAAGCCAATTAAAATTGAAGAAGCGACTTATTTTAAAGATCATTTTGGTTTTAATAGAGCGGCTGTAAGTATCTCAAGAAGAATGGGCGGAAACAATGAATTACATTATAAGAATAGAAAAACCAATCCACAAATTTCTTTAATGGGTGGAGATGAGAATTACCTTGCAGTAAATGGTTATTCATTAACACAAGGAAGAAATTTTAATAATGTAGATATCACCAGCGGTCGTAATGTTTGTGTGATAGGTTCGAATGTAGCTGCTAAATTATTTCCAGGTAGACCAGAAAAATGTATTGATAAGGTTATTTTATTACAAGGCAAGCCCTACCGTGTTATTGGTTTATTAAAATCAAAAGGGTCTAGTGCCATGTTGCGTCAAGACGATGTGGTTATTTCTTCTTTAAAAAATGTAAGACAGTATCAAGG
>JBEGKS010000268.1:0-4609 GCA_041183945.1 Bacteroidota bacterium
TGTCTATGTTTATATTTATGCCCTAACAGATTTTATGGATGGCAATGCCTCTTCTCTTTTTTGGGAGATAGCAAAATCAATTTTTGGAATTAGCCTTATTATTGTTTTAGGAGATTGGTTTGGCGCAGACAAGTACTACCCCCTATTAAGCAAGTTAATGATTGCCTATTTTATATTATCGTTAGCTATTACCTACATGCTTCATAAAAAAGAAATTAGCCCAGTAAAGGCAATGGCTTAAAATACAAAATGAGCATAAAGAAATAAGAAGAAATAATTAAAGAAAAAAAATAACAAGAATTAAATAAATACAATATATCATGACTTCTATTGTTACCTATGATGCCAATTTAAGAACTACTTGTGTGCATTTGCAAAGTGGCTCCGATATTCAAACCGACGCTCCTACCGATAATAAAGGCAAGGGAGAAAGATTTTCACCCACCGATTTAATTGCTACGGGCCTTGGCGCTTGTATGATTACTACCATGGGTATTAAGGCAGAATCGATGTCTATAGCACTAGATGGTGCCAAAGTAGAAGTGACTAAAATTATGGTAGCCGATCCTAGAAGAATAGGTAAAATTATCGCGCATGTAACTATGCCAGCTGGTTTAAACTTAGACGATAAAACAAAAGAGATATTAGAAAGAGTGGCAAGAACCTGCCCAGTGGAAAGAAGCCTACATCCAGACCTTGAATTAGATATTGCTTTTAATTGGCAGTAAAAGCTTGTAAAATTAGCCTATACTTTTAAAGCAACTAACTCAAATTTAGTTGCTTTATTTTTTGCACTAGTTTACTCACAGGCAGGCCCATTACATTATAAAAATCGCCTGTAATTTTTTTAATGCCCACTACCCCTATCCATTCTTGAATGGCATAGCCCCCTGCTTTATCATAGGGCTGGTATTTGTCTACATAAAATTCAATTTGTTCCTGTGTTAAATCATGGAATTCCACCAAGGTAATTTCATTAAAACTCATTTCTTTGTCTTGGTGTAATAAAACCACGCCAGTAATTACTTTATGTGTTTGACCAGATAAGGCCAATAAGGACTTAATAGCCTGCTCTTTATTACTAGGCTTCCCAATTATTTTATTATCCAATACCACCACGGTATCTGCAGCAATAATACAGTTATTTGCTAAGGCTGGTTTTGTGTAAAGAATCATTTCTTTAACAGCCAAGGCTTTATTTTTTGCAATAAACTCAGGCACGGCTTCGATAGCTAAACTAGTTGGATAAGATTCATCAGCGTCTGAAATAATAATTTCAAAAGGAATTTCGGCCCATTCAAGTAATGTTTTTCTTCTAGGAGATTGCGAGGCTAGTATAAATGAAGGCATGTAAAACTATTATATGAAACTATTATATTAAAATAAAAAGTAGAAAAATAAAATAGACAAGATACCTGCTAACATGGCAAATTTTAAATAAGCACTTAGCTTTTTAAAGTGGCTATGCGTAAAAGCCTTAGGCAATTGAAGCAGTACAAGGCTTAAAGGGGTAATGATAAATATAAGACAGTATAAAACAGTATACCACCAACCAAAAGGAATTACATATAATTGTATAATAAGCAAAATAGCAATGACTACAAATGTCCAAACGGCTAAATATACTTTAGTGGGCTTTAAACCCCAGGCAATGGGCATGGTATTACAACCATATTTCTGATCTCCTTCCATATCCTCCATATCTTTCAATGCTTCTCTTACCAAGGTTAATATAAAAGCAAAAGCACTATATAATAAAGTAAGCTTGGCAAATTTTATATTGGCATCATTCGTAATGGCAGGATGAAAAATTTCCTGTACCGTGAACTTAGAAAAATAAACAATGGCAATAGACCAGGCTGTAAGAATGGCAATAATCACATTGCCCACTAAAAATTTCTTTTTAAAACTGGTACTATAAAACCATAATAAAAGTATGGCCAATAAATTGGTTATATGAATATGCCAATAACTTGTAAAAGGAAATACAATGGTGGAGATATACATACCCAATACACTAAAAATAAGATGCCAGAAAATAACCATTCTTCTGCTTATATAAGAGCCCACCACTACCTTCTGCGGTTTGTTCACTTGATCTATATTGACATCAAAGTAATCGTTAATCATATACCCTGCAGCAGCAATTAATATATTACTTGTCAGCATGAAATAAAAACGAATATCTACCTCGCTGCCCGAAATAGGAAATAATGGTTTGTAAATACAAAAATGTAGTAAGCATTCAGCAAGTAAAATGAATACCAAATTGGGCCAACGAACCAACTTTAAAAAATGGATGAATGATTTCAATTGGGTTATTTTAAATTCATTTAGACTGAATATGATCTTCTATATCCCAATGATCATTCAACTTTAAAGTTTTTTCAATCACTTCTCTAGCACAACCCTCTCCACCTTTAGCAATGGCTTTATAAGTAGCTATCGACAGCTGCATCATTAGGGCAAGCAGCAATACTTGCGATTTGCATGGCTTCATAGTCGGGCATGTCATCACCCATGTATAATATATGATCTAAAGGAGTAGCATGTAAAATAGACAACTCTTCTAAAAGTACTTTTTTATCGCTTACTTTCATAAACACTTGCGTCACACCTAATTTTTCTAATCGCTCTTTAACTTCATCGGAATTACCTCCTGAAATAATCCAAACCTTGTACCCTTTTTTAATAGCTAACTGAATGGCATAACCATCTTTAATATTCATGGTCCTTGCCATTAGCCCATTGGGCATAACTAGTACATTACCATTGGTTAATACACCATCTACATCAAATACAAAACAAGTTATTTTTTTAAACTTAGCTAACAAGGCATCTTTATTTAGACAATAAAAGTAAGCTTATTTTTGATTATCACGCCACTCATACACCCAGGCGGATTGAATCATTTCCAGATGACCCTCATTAGACTCCTCTTTTTTACCCTCTAAATGAGGCAAGGATAAAACCCAATCTAATAAATCGGTGAAACGCACTCTATAAATTTTAGACTCTGTAAAATCATCCCCAAATTTTTCATATAATTTTTGAGCGATGTCTTCATGATCATTCCAATGAATGGGTGGTTCAAACTGAGTCATAATTTTTTAATTTTTATTTAGGTCTAGTATATTTTATTCTCCTAAAAATTGTGATTGGTCCGGTACTATTATTTCAACCTCTCCGCTGCCTGCTAATAATTCGCATTGACATCCTAATCTTGATTCTATTCTTGGGCTTACTGCACGATCAATAAAATCTTCTTCTTTATCCGATAGCTCTTGTAAAAATTCTCCCCCTTTCTTAATATATATATGACAGGTACTACAAGCACAAACTCCACCGCAATTATGATGCAGTTCAATACCATTATCTAATAGCACTTCTAATAAGCTATGGTCTGGCTTAATGTCATTTAAAGTAACTGACTCTAATCCCTTTTGTTCAAAATTAATTTTAATCGAATACATAGCTCGTTCTTAGATTTTTGCAAAAATACTAGATATCATTCAATGCTTCCTCTCATTTTTATTTTTCTTTGTCGAAATACAAAAAAATTAAGATCTATACTCTAGGCGCACTTATCTTTGCAGTCTAATTTTACAATTATGGCCAAGTATGGGTTCTCAGAAAGGATGTATTTACAATATTTGAGAACCAAGTTTACCACTTTAGGCATGGTTTCACCCCCAGTAGGCGGCAAATTGGCCTTTGATTTATTCTGCACCCCTTATCCAAAATATAAAAAACAAAAGGCCCCTGCTATTTTTCATAAAGGCAAATCCTTAAATATATCGCTTATTGGAGATGGCATTCAAACTACAGGCAAAACCAATATCCACGGTTTTGAATGGAATCCCTTAAAACCAAATGGACAAACCGTATTAATTGTGCATGGATACGCCAGCTATTTTTACAAGTTTGACCAATATATTCAGCCACTATTAAAACAAGGTTTTAGAGTCATTGGTTTTGACGCCCCTGGCCATGGGCTTAGTGAGGGCAAACACATTAATATACTCATCTATAAGCATGCCATAGAAAATATTATAAAAGAGCTAGGCCCCATTGATCATTTTATAGGGCATTCCCTTGGAGCCATTACTTTAGCCATGATTGCGGAGACCATTGAAAACCCTAAAGAGCATAAATTTGTATTAATAGCCCCAGCTACAAAAACCACCAGTACTTTTGAGCGCTATTTTAATATGATGCGCTTTAGCCCAGCAATTAGAGCAGCTTTTTTAGACGAAGTACAAAAGCGCACCCAAATGCCAATTACCTATTTTGAAGCCGATAGAGCCATCGAAAACTTTACTGGAGACCTACTTTGGGTGCACGACAGAGATGATTTGGTTTGTCCCTTCAAAGATTTGGTAGAATTTCAAAAAAAAGCCCCCCAAAACATAAAATTCTTGATAACCAATGGTTTAGGTCATAATAAACTCTATAAAACCCCTGAAATCATTGATAAAATCGTGGCCTTTTTAGGTCCTATCGAATAGCTAATTTTTATTTTTTGGGCGAAAGCTCTAATATTGCATCGCGAGAAAAGAATTGATTCGCCAGAAATGGTCTTTTTTCTTTTTTCATAATTAATTGATAT
>JBEGKS010000269.1:0-4250 GCA_041183945.1 Bacteroidota bacterium
AAATTGAATATCTGGTTTTTCTGTAGTAGGTGTGCCTGGCGCCATAATCATTTGAGAGCTGGTGGCTTCTGCAATATAAGAAGCTGGAATAATTTCCACAGTATCTAACTTACCTCCATTAATCCAAACCTTCAACCACTGAGACATATCCATCACGGTGCTATTAATACTTCCTGCAGGGCCCATGCCCGCTATATCATAGTAAGGTGTTTTATGTATTACAGAATCCTTAATAACATTATAGCCTAAAGCGGGTTCTTTATAGTTGGCTAAATCTTTTACGGAGAAATTGGAATTCGTCATGCCAATTTTTGAAAATATTTTAGATTCAACATTGGACTCCCAAGATTTTCCCGTTAATTTTTCACCTACTACACCTTGTAATAAATACATAAAATTATTATACTGCCATATTTGTCTTAGTTCAGCAGAAGGCTCCATGTATTGAATACGCTTTACTAAATTATCTCTATTATCAGGTGCTATATACCAAGACAAATCATGTCTAGGAAGTCCAGTACGGTGACTCATCATATCACGAAGGGTAATATGATTGGTTAGATCACTGGTATAAAATTTTAAATCGGGTAAATAAGTGGTCACTGGTTTATCAAAATCAATCGATTTTTCTTTTTGTAAAATACCTAATACAGAAGCTGTAAAAGCCTTGGTACAAGAACCAATTGCAAATTGAGTACTGGCTGTTACAGGTAATTTATTTTCTACATCACGATAACCAAATCCTTTGGCAAAAATGACTTTGTTTTTCTCCACTACGGCCACGGCTACCCCTGCAGCGTGGTTGTCTTTTAATATCTTATTTATTTCGGCTTCAATGCCTACAAAGCGTTTGTCTACCTTGGTTTGAGCACTTACATTAAAACTTGTAATAACTAAGATTGCTGTTAAGCAGTAAGTATAAATATGTCTTTTCATATGATAAAAATTTATACTTCAAATATATCATTATTTAATTAACTTAGTTATTCAAAATACACCTATGGCAAACAGACGTAATTTTATACAGCAGCTAGGCCTGATGGCTGGCGCCTTTTCAGCAAATAGTTTATTTAATCAGGCGCATGCTGCTGAATTTGCGCATGTGAATTTGCAGAAGAAAATGCTTAGTCCCAAGGAAATAGCCATGGATGAAGACTATTGGTCCGTGATTCAACAAGGCTATACAGTAAGCCCTTCTTTAATTAATTTAAATAATGGGGGCGTAAGTCCAAGTCCAAGAATCGTGCAAGAAGCGGTTGAATCATTTAATAAAATGACCAACGAGGGTCCATCTTATTTTATGTGGCGCATACTAGATCAAGGAAGAGAACCCCTTAGATATAAACTAGCACAACTAGCAGGTTGTGATCCTGAAGAAATAGCCATTAACAGAAATTCAACCGAGGCGTTGAATACCGTAATTTTTGGATTGAACTTAAAAGCAGGCGATGAAGTCATTGGCACCAAGCAAGACTATCCCAATATGATTAATGCTTGGAAACAGAGAGCTTCTAGAGAAGGTATTGTATATACACAACTTAGTTTTAAATATCCTATTGAAAATGATGAAGAAATTGTAAGTGCTTTTGAAAAAGCCATTACCCCTAAAACAAAAATATTTCATATCACCCATATGGTGAATTGGGTGGGACAAATTATGCCTGTTAAAAAATTATGTGATTTAGCTAAAAAACATAATATTGAAACCATTGTAGATGGAGCGCATAGTTTTGGCTTAATGGATTTCTCCATTCCTGATTTAGGTTGTGATTATTTTGGCACCTCACTTCATAAATTTTTATCGGCCCCTATTGGATCTGGTATGTTATGGATTAAAAAAGCAAACATTGAAAAAATTTGGCCACTTGTTTGTAATGACAATCCTAAAGGAACCGATATTAGAAAGTTTGAAACCCTTGGTACCAGAAGCTTTCCTATTGAACAAGGCATTGGTGAGGCGATTAATTTTCACACCGCCATTGGTAGCAAGCGTAAAGAAGAGCGCATTCGTTATTTGAAAAATTATTGGGCCACCCGTGTTCAAAATATTCCTAAAGTAAGAATTAATACCTCTTTAAAAGATGAATACGCTTGTGCTATTTGTGGCGTAAGTATAGATGGCATGACACCCGGTGCTTTAGACAGCGCTTTATTCAATGAATATAAAATTCATACAGTAGGTATTGTATGGGAAAATATAAGTTGTGTGCGTATTACGCCTCATGTGTATACGCGACTTCAAGACTTAGATAAATTGGTATATGCTATAGAAAAAATTGCCAAGAAAGCGTAATCAAGTTTTAAAAATAATTCAAGGTAAATTGAAAATGAGTAATCCAACACCAAAGCTTATAGACGTTCATGTTCACGTCGGATTAATAGGAAACCGTTGGCCTCAATGGGGTCGTTGGATAAGTTACCCCTAGTTGTTCTAAATAAGTACCATACTTTGCATCATTATAATAGAAAGGTTTCATTTGCTCTCTATATTTCTGCATGATTTCTTTATTTAAATGTATTGCAGGTGGGTCGGTTGCGCTAATAAAGGGAATATATTTTACGTCTTTGTTTTGTACATCTGTAAAATAAGTTTTAGCATCTTGAATTAATTTAGGATTGGTAAAACAATCTAATAAAGTCATCGCTGCTGCTTCTGCTCCAGCCAAAGCACCTTTATGCGCAATTGGTGTTGCCATAGCAATGGCATCGGCCCAATGATGTCCTTTGGTGCCTGGAATATTTGCAGGAAAACCCAAAACGATAGTAGGTACATTCCAAGAAATATCTGCAATATCATCCGATCCTCCACCCCAAGAAAAAGGAACAGAACCTTTAATAGTATCAATGGTTGTTTTTAATCCATTAATGGGATTGCCTTCCATATCTTTTTTAGGGGCTTCTACTAAAGCTTGCACCGCTCTTGCCATTTCCATATCCTTGTCATCCCAAACAGGCATACCTACTTTTTTAATATTGGCATACATCGCTTCTGCTAATGGCTTATTAAAATGTCCTGGCCATGCAGTGCCTAAAATTTGGTGGCTTACTGTAGTGCCTGACATTAACGCTGCACCATCGGCAATTTTAATACCCGATTCGTAATTGGTTTTAATATCTTCATAAGTACGCTCTCTAAAATAATACCAAACACTTGCCTTACTAGGTACTACATTGGGTTGGTCTCCACCATCCACTACTACATAATGAGAACGGTTTGTTGGTTTTAAATGTTCTCTTTTAAAATTCCAACCTATGTTCATTAATTCAACACCATCTAATGCACTTCTTCCGCGCCATGGAGCACCCGCTGCATGTGCAGCTTCTCCATTAAAATCAAAACGCACACTCACTAGTCCATTACCTCCATTGTCTCCATAGTTAGAACCAAAACTTCCACTCACGTGCGTAAAAATACAAGCGTCTATATTTTTAAAATAACCATCTCTTACATACCAAGCCTTAGTAGCCACTAACTCTTCTGCAACACCAGGCCAAATTACAATCGTACCTGGCATATGTTCCTTCTCCATCATTTCTTTCATCGCAATAGCAGCATAAATAATAACTGCCTGTCCTGAATTATGTCCTTCTCCATGGCCTGGTGCGCCATCTACAATAGGATCCTTGTAAGCAACACCTGGTTTTTGTGAAGCTTTTGGAATACAATCAATATCACTACCTAATGCAATCACGGGAGAACCTGTTCCCCATTTAGCCATCCATGCAGTAGGAACATTGGAAATATTTTTTTCAATGGTGAAACCGTTTTTTTCAAGTACGCTGGTTAAATAAGCAGAGGTTTCAAATTCTTGAAAGCCTAATTCACCAAAACTAAAAACTTTATCTACCATTACTTGTACATCCTTTGCATGACCTGCAACACTTGTAAAAAGTTTTTGCTTCATGGCAGCCAACTCTTTTTCTGAATACTTTTTTTGTGCCGTGATTTGCATAGAACTTAACAATGCAATGGCAAGTACAAAAAATGTTTTAACTGAAAATAAATGTTTATTCATATTTATAATTTGTATTTAAGTTACAAAAAAAGGTCTGTGCTGGGAAAGATTTTTTATAGGTCTTGTCTAGAGGCTAGGTATTTGTAGTTAAATGGTTGATTTTCAATATTTTGCCTATATAAATACATTCGATTATTGTATGTTTTTTGAACGCTTATTTGCGCTGAAAATTGAGCTCGTTTTCAAGTAGGCAAAACAGCTTAAAGCCTTTTTATTAAAATAGTTTTGAGGGCC
>JBEGKS010000270.1:0-3200 GCA_041183945.1 Bacteroidota bacterium
AAATCCAACCCTTATTTTCTCCAGTTTCTGACGGAATCTGGCTATCCCAATGTTCCATTTTATGACATGGTTTGTTTTCCAGAGTTTTAGGACATAGCTGGTATGAATGGTAAAGCTCATATTCCCCTGTAATGTTTACTTTAGGTTATTACGATGAAGCTTTACGTAAACAAGATTTTTCTAAAGAGGTCATAGGATTTTTGGATGGATTATTAAATACGTTGGATGAATCATTAATAAAACACTTAAATGAAGTGAAAGGATTTTGCAAAACCAAATGTGAAGAAATTGTTAAATATTTCAAGAAGCAGGTATTTTTCAAATTTTGGGAGTTAGTATTGGATTCAATTAAAGCTGCGTCTAATCGCGGAATATTGGTAAAGATACTAGGACATGAAGAGCCAAAATTACTTTTTCCTCGTATAGCTTTTCATATAGGTGATGATCCCGCTCAACATGATGTCGCTGCGATAAAGTGTTCAGGTAATGTAAAGCATGGCTGTATTCGTTGCATGTATAACTCAAGAGAAGGGAATGAATATAATCGTAATAGAGATACTTTAAGGAATATTTCGGTAGTAGAACAAATTAAAGAATGTGTGAAAATTTACCAGAAAAAACTTACTGGATTAAAAAACACCAAAGCAGAAGAAGACTTACTAGATGATTTAGAGGACAAAGGCTATCATCCAATTATAAATCCTTTTTCTAATGCACCATTTGGGGAAAATAATCATATATATAACACCCCTACTGATGTTATGCATTTATTTTCTTGTGGTATAATTAAGTCGGTATTTCTATGGACTTTAACAATTATAGGAGAAATGGGATCTCATAAAGATGGCAAATCCTCTCCATATGCTAATAATCGTGGGTTATTTGATAGACGAATTAAAGGATTTCCATATGTTCCTTCAGTTCCTCATTTGCATTGGTGTAGATTTCAGGGTTTTATGTACATTAATTCTGGTAAAACCTTGAAGGAAAAGTCCTATGCCACTGGCAGTGGTGGAGGATACCGTTCGAGTGAATATGTTATTGCTCTAATGCAAACTTATTTCGCAGTAAGTTATATATACTACTATTTAACTTATATTTTAACTTATATTTTAGATAGGTGAAATGGGAGATATACTTCCAAATCAAAAATCATTCATATTTAATGCTGGTAATAAAAATAAACCAGTAAGAGAACTAGGTAATGTAACTCAAAAGGTTCATAATGCTATCCTCGCTGTATTTGATATGTTTTTTGCATGCAAATGTAATGATTTTACTAAAGAACAGATTAAAAATCTTGAAGATATGGGAACAAAAATGGAAGCACATGTAAAAATTTTATGGAATTTAAAACAAGCAATAATGTATGAGAAACCTAGAGGACCTAATATGAGAAAACTTCATTCTCAAAATCATATTGGTCAACATATTCGTATGTTCGGTTCTATTATCTTTGCTGACACTGCTGATTTTGAATCAGCTCATAAGTTCTTAACTACTGGAATATGGCGAAGAACAAGCAAAAAATTATGTTCTCTAACGCATGAATTGCATCTTGCATCTGTTGCGCAATCTTTTTCTGGACATTTAGAATTTTATGCTATATTAAAAGAAGATGGAGTTACACAGTGCAGTGAAAAGTTTGGTCCTTTGACAGCAGGAGATGATATAACTATTAATCCTTTTACAAAAGTTAAGGATATTCGATTTGTTATTACTTCGGAAACTAAGAAAGATGGATCTCATATATTGAAGGGGTGTGGTAAAAATAGACTTTTTTTTACTGAAAGTCTATTTAATCATAATAGTTTACCATCTAGTAATCACCTATCTAATTATTTACAACGATATTTTTCTCAAGATCAAGAGTTATGGAATGAAATTACTAGAGAGAATTCTTTAGTTGAATTTAGTATTGTTGGGGCAGCAAGTTATGAAGGCAGTAAGGACAGTGATGTGGGTAAAGGGGTAATATACGCGATGCTTACAAACGAAAAGAAAAGTAAATTACGTCATGATTTCGTTACAGTAAATTGTATATACAAAGATGCCCAAGGAGTAGATACTGAAGGTTATCAAGTTGCTCAAGTATTACAAATGATCCAAAAACATACATATGTAATAACAGATAACAAGAGAGTTCTCGATTCAACTGAGTGGTTTTTTATTATACAATATTTGGATTCAATATTCGTAAATGACAAAACATCAAAACCTCATACTTCACATGAGTATATTTCAGTATTAGAATGGGAGAAAAAAGTTAATAGTGAAAATATATCTGAGTTTGTTATTGACATGATATCATTAGACACTATAGTCGGTAATGCTATGGTCATATTTTTTTTTCTTTTATTAGAAAAGGGTAGAATGGAAAAAAATAGGTAAGAATGGGAAAAAAATTAAGAAACCAATTAATGGAAAACCTTCCTTTAGGGATATATTCTGGTATGTAGATAGAAAATTTTTTGATAGATCCGGTTGGGAACAATTAGAAGTAGTAAACGATAATATGAATCAAGAAATACTAAATGACGTACAATCATTCATTAATAATAATTCAATAGACCTAGGTGAACCTGATTTATCAGAATTATCCGAGGAATTATACTATCATATATATGGTGAGGTCTAAAATAAGCATACTAAAATACTACATAAATTCTTTTACTAATTTAATTTGATAATTAATTAATCTTACTAGTTTGACTTATAAAATTTTTTTGGCTTGTAAGAAAATTAAAAAAAATTAAATTAATTACAAAGCAATTAAACAGCGAAGCAACGCAAAAAAAATTAATTACAGGATAATCATGAATTCCAAGGATAGGTACAACAACTAATACTGACACTATATTAAGCAAGGGGATACAAGCAAGCAATGCGCACATGCATACTACTATTTTTTTTAATTACTATTTCTTGTCAGGAGGGTTTAAAGATTACTATCAGACTCCAGGAGGTTAAAGAGATTCGCAATATTAGCACTAAGTTTTATATTGGGTGGTATGTCTTTATCTTTTTTAAATTGTGTTAACTTCTTGATAATATGCATTCTTAATTTATCATTTTTATGGTTTTGCAGAATATTTGTAAAATTTGGTAATACCAAATCCACAATTTTTTTTTTTATTTCTTTTCCTTTCAATATAGAAATAGGTTTATTAGTATTAGTATTAAGTGATTCAACAATAGTA
>JBEGKS010000271.1:0-995 GCA_041183945.1 Bacteroidota bacterium
AACTCCCCGTAAATTATTGGATACTACAAAGATTAATAATTTAGGCTGGAAGCCTTCTATTACATTAAAAGAAGGCATAAGAAGAACTATTGATGAAGTTGCTGATTTGTTCTAAGAACCACTTAATATAATACTTTTAAATAGCCCGGCGGACTAAGCCGGGGTATTTTGTTAGGTATAAATACTTAACATACTTTTATTTTATTCAATAATTTTAATAAAAGTATAATAATGTGTCATAAAAAGGACAAAAAATACTATATTTGTCCTATATAAGACACATTATATGAAAAACACTCCAATTTTATTGCCTAAAAATCTCAAAATTCTTAAAGAATTAGGGGAGCAAATTCAACTTGCTCGTTTGCGTAGGAAATTCAGCGCAGCCCAAATTGCAGAACGTATAGGTATGGGTAGAAAAACGGTTTATAATATCGAGCAAGGCAGCCCAAGCGTTTCCATTGGTAGCTATCTCCAAGTGTTATTTGTTTTGGGATTAGAGAAGGATTTGACCATGGTTGCAGCATCCGATCCATTAGGTAGAAAATTACAAGATGCAGGAATTGTTACCGGCAAACGTGCCCCTAAACAAACTAAAATCTCATGAAGAAAAACGAAACTAAAATATGGGTATATGTACCGGCAAACGTGCCCCTAAACAAACTAAAATCTCATGAAGAAAAACGAAACTAAAATATGGGTATATGCCGATTGGCAATCCTTAGGGGGTGTTCAGCATATGGGTATTTTGACACCGCAGCATGTAAGAGGTAAAGAAATATTTTCCTTTGAATATAATGATACATGGTTGACATCTAGTGGTCAGGCTTTATTCTTAGACCCAAACCTTAGTATGTATAAGGGTAAACAATATCTGCCCGAAGAGAAAAGTAATTTTGGATTGTTTCTGGATTCATCTCCTGATCGCTGGGGTAGACTATTGATGCGTAGAAAAGAAGCATGGTCTGCAAAAAAAGAACAGAGAGATGAAAGAA
>JBEGKS010000271.1:1010-3389 GCA_041183945.1 Bacteroidota bacterium
TGATTTTTTATTGGGTGTTTTTGATGAAACTCGAATGGGAGGTTTACGTTTTAAATTAGAAGAAGATGGTGATTTTTTGAACAATCATAAACAAATGGCTGCACCACCTTGGACATCTATTAGAGAATTAGAATACGCCAGTCTTCAATTAGAAAGAGACGATATTGTAAACGATCCGGAATATGCGCAGTGGTTGAATTTATTACTTGACCCAGGCGCTTCCTTAGGAGGTGCTAGACCTAAGGCAAGCGTTAATGATGAAAAAGGTAATCTTTGGATTGCTAAATTTCCAAGTGCTAAAGATGAGAAGGATGCTGGGGCATGGGAGATGGTGTTAAATCAATTAGCTGCTAATTGTGGGATTGAAGTACCCGAAGCGAAAATTCAGCAATTCTCAAGTAAGCAGCATACATTCATGACCAAAAGGTTTGATCGTAAACAACAACAAAGAATTCATTTTGCATCTGCGATGACTTTGTTGGGATTCCAAGATGGTGTAGATTATAAGGATAATATTAGTTACTTAAATTTAGCCGAATTCATAATACAGCAAAGTGCATCAGCTAAAGAAGACTTGGAACAATTATGGCGTAGAATTTTATTTAATATTTTAGTTTCAAATACGGATGATCATTTACGTAATCATGGATTTGTACTAACTAATCAAGGTTGGAGATTATCGCCAGCGTATGATATGAATCCGAATGAGATGGGCAACGGATTAACGCTAAATATTTCAGAAAATAGTAATGAACTAGATATATCAGTGGTTATGAACACAGCAAGTTATTATCAAGTAAAAGTAGATACTGCGAATAAAATTCTAGAAGAGATGCTAAAAGAAATTGCAAATTGGCGCATTATTGCAAAGAAATTTGGGATCAGTAATAGCGAAATTGAATTAACAAAGCGCGCATTTAGGTTGGTGAAATAAAGGTATTTTTGATACGAACTAGTATCATCTAATCCATTGGAATTTTAATCCAATTTTTCTTAAGTTTTTTATTTAAATTTGAATTACCCCCAAAGGCTAACTTAAAACTTCAACAATGAAAAAAGTTCTATGGGCCTTGGGTTTGTTTATCTTCTTGCTATCTATAGCGGCTTGTAACAAAACCGAAACTGCTGTTACAACGCCCACGCAATTTACTCCGCCTACAAATATTTCGCCAGCGGTTACTGGGCCTATTGTATATCCCGTTAATACTTTGGACTCATTCACTAATATCAATAAAACAACTTCTTGGTACACTACCACAAAAGCTATGACAAGCTTGTTTGATGTTAATGCAAGTAAGTATTGGGGCTTTGAACTAATTAGTGGTGGCAGTTTAATACCTTATAATACAACAACAACTAGTAGTTGGAATGCATCAAAAAGTTATTACTGGAACGATTTAGGAACTTATCTCTATACCGACTTCACCGGCGATGGTAAAAAAGACTTATGGGCCTATTATTGGAAAAACCCTTGGCCCACAAATGCTACAGGCTTGCATCTATTTTCTGAATATGAAACAAACCCCGGTGTATATGATTTACAAGTAGGGCTTACTCAAGTTAGAAAATGTGTGGTATCAGATATGGATAATGATAAAAAGCCAGATATTATGCTATTCTCATCGGGTTATGATGGCATGCCTTTTCCCGGAGATTCATTAGCAATATTTTATCCTAAGGATATAAAGTATCAATTTTTAAGCCAGGACATAGGCTACTATCATGGAGGTGCCACTGGAGATATTAATAATGATGGACTAATTGATATTGTTGCTTACTCAGGTGGCAGTGCAGTTATTCCAATTCATCCAACTAGTTACCTTAATAAAGGAAATAGAAATTTTGAATTAAATAAACAAGTATTTAAAAATTTTAGTCAAGGATCCGATAATTATTATACCGTAGAACTTTTTGATATTAACAAGGATGGTAATTTAGATTTATTTTTAGGTTCTTCTAAAACATTAAGAGTTATTCCAAGTACCAACGGTATTTTTGATAGAGCAAAAGCCATAAATTTTGAAGTAGATTCTAATTTAGAATTAATGGATATTGCTTATTTAGATTTTGATTTTGATGGGAAAATTGACGTTTTAACTATGAGCAATAAAGCGGGTTACAATGGATATGGTTTAAGACTTTATTTAAATAAAGAAAGTGGATTTATAGAAAGCACTAAAAATTATTTTGATGTGACAGACGAAACGGGTAACGGTGCGTGGATAAAATGGATTCGATTATTTGATTATGATGGAGATGGCGATTTAGATGTAGTTGCAGATGGCTTATTTGGAGAATTAAATGGAAGCAAGGGTAGAAGAATATATTGGAAAAATGAATCGGGTAAGTTTAAGCAGGTGAAGCTTTAATGATTTACTT
>JBEGKS010000272.1:0-2306 GCA_041183945.1 Bacteroidota bacterium
TTTTAATACTTTCTGCTTGTGCACCAGTTACTACAGACATATCTTTTAATTGACTTAAAACAACATTATTATTTGATTTTAAGAAATCAACTTGTTTGTTTAATTCGTCAATAGTGCTTTGTAATGATTTTGTTTTATCAGAAGCTCTTTCAGCATCTGTTTTACTTTTAGTGATAGCATCTTGTGCATCACGGTATTTACCTTGTAAATCGGCATAAGCTCCATTTAACTGGCCGTATTTAGCTTCTGCTTCCTGCAATTTCTTAGGACTTACGCAAGAATAAGCACCAATGCTAAGAACCGCAAGCGCTAAAAAAATTTTACTTTTCATACTGTATCTGTTTTATTTAAAATGAATATAAATAGGTCTAGAACAAAAATACTAATATAGTTAATAAGGAAAAACAATATTTTGTTAAACAGCGGGCTAATTTTCAAGGTCCCCTGTGATCCCATATTCGGGGATATAGCCCTTGAACTGCTTGAAAAACTGCACAATTTTGTATTTATCCGCTTTTTCGTCCGCTGAGGCAAAAAAGGGCTCGGCAAAAACCACCCTTCTTTGAGCAAAATCAAAACCCACTGTCACAATAGGAATATGAGCATTTTTGGCAATATGATAAAAGCCAGATCTTAGCTTTGTAACCTTTTTTCGAGTTCCTTCTGGTGAAAGGGCTAAATGAAAACGCTCTTTTTTATTAAATATTTCCACGACCTGGTCTACCATATTGTGTTTATGATGCCTGTCTACCGGGTAGGCGCCTAAGGAGCGTAAAAACCAACCCAAAGGGGGCCAAAAAAGTTCGCTTTTGCCTAAAAAATGCACAAATTCAAAATGCATTTTTTTACGAACAGCTAGTCCTATAAAAAAATCAACCCAATGTGTATGAGGTGCCACTATCATAATGGACTTAGGCAATTCAAAATGAAATTTACCTTCAATTTTCCAACCCCTAATATTGAACAGCCACCAAACAAGTAATTGTTGCATAATTTATAAAATTGAAGATAACCAATTAATTTAATTATTGAATAATGATAAGCATCATTCATTTATTTTTCTAGCAAACTTGCATTATATTTTGGATCGACTATTTCAGACAAAACGGGAATTAATTCTACTTTAGGCAGCACTTGATTTTGTGCATTTTTTTCATACCATTTGTCATAGTACTTTAACAAAATAGAAAAAGCTTCTTTCAATTCGCCTTGCATAATATGTGCTACAGCGTTTTTAGTTTCTAAACCTCCTAATCTTTTTTGAATTCTTTCGGTAGCTTCTATTAAACTTTGCGCATCAAATTTTCCATACGCTTCTAGTATAAATAAAAGCCTTTGTTCAAAAGGAATTTTCATAAAATAACAAGTACTGTTTCGCATTAAATGAAATAAAGGGGTAGGAATTAAAACGGTTCCTATTCTTTGACTTTCATCTTCTATCCAAATAGGCTTATTATTTTTATTGACTTCAAATAATTTTTTAGCTAAAATATTTTCAAACATTTCTTGACTGGGTTGTGGTAATTGTCCAATGGCACCAAAGGCAGAGCCTTTATGATGCGCCAGTCCTTCTAAATCAATTACAGCATAATTTTTTTCTTGCAAAGCATGTAAAATTTCTGTTTTACCAGAACCCGTGAAGCCTCCTAAAACTTTTAGCGTATAAGGAATATTAAATTGAGCTAGCACCCAATTTCTATAAGCCTTATAACCCCCTGTTAATTGAATTACTTTATATCCATACAAATCTAATAGCCAGGCCACTGCAGCACTGCGCATGCCTCCTCTCCAACAATGAATATAAATGGTGGGCTTGGTTAAAATCTTGTCTTTTTGTGTAGCAGCTATCCAGCTTTCAACGGTTTCAATCATGGACAGCATCTTATTTCCAAATAGTGGTAGGCCCGCTTTAATAGCCGCCTCTCTACTTTGTTTTTTATAAGTAGTTCCAATCATTGCGCGCTCTTCGTTATCAAATAAAGGAAGGTTCAGGGCAGCAGGTATATGTGCATGTTCATATTCTGCAGGACTTCGTACATCTATTATAATGCTTGAACGAAGACTTGAACCAATGCTTGATCCTGCTTCCATTATAAAATCATCAATATTAATTTTTTGAACTGCCATAATTATAAAGTTAACTGCTTTATGGCAGCTTCAAGTGCCTCTATGGAAAAAGCTTTAAAGGGAGCTTGTTTAAAATGAAAACCTTTCGCTTCTTCTAATGCAATATTCAATTTAAAATTTTCTTGTGCATAGCAAAGGGCCCAATTTTTTTCTTCCCATAATTTTCCCAAATACATTTG
>JBEGKS010000272.1:2311-3917 GCA_041183945.1 Bacteroidota bacterium
TTTGTTCTGTTTGACCAGGCGTTGGAATAAAAATTAATTTTTTTTCAAAAGGTATTAATTCCATTAAAGTGGTATAGCCGCCCCTGCAAATAATATATTCAGCGCGTTTAATTTCATTCACTAATTCGGGTGCTGCTAAATGTGCATATAGTTTTGCATTTTTATTTTCTTCCAATAATTTATTGGGCTGTTCTTTAGAAGGTGTGCCTGCAATGACTACAAAAGGAATATCTAAAGTATTGCCCGCTTTCCATAATAAATTTTCAAGCAAGGTTCTTTGTGGCTCTGGTCCAGAAACAATACCTAAAAAAACGATGGGCTCATTATCTTTAGCCTTGTCAATATTATTATAGCTAATGCCAGTAGAGTTATTATTAGTAGCTGTATCTATAAGCCTAGACAAGCAACCCATATACCATAAAGGAATACTAGGTTTATGTTTTGGATTGGCTAAGATGCCCGATAAATTGTTCTTGCCTTCCATATCTGGAATCCAACAAGCCGTGAAACGTTTTAACCATGCATATTGTATTTTTTGAAATAACCTTGTAGCCCCTTCAAAATGCATTTGTAAATTTAACTGATGGGTTATAAATACAGAGGGCACCGACTTATGATAAAACCCAAAACGATTATCGGAAACAATTATATCAAATTCATATTGCGCCTGTGCTTTTTTCAACCATCTGTATTCATATATTATACTATATATAATTTGAGGAACTTGAAACAGCAAAACAAGGGGAAGAATAAATCCCCATTTAGCATATCGAATGCGGTAGCCTCTTAAGGGTAAAAAATGTGCTGTAGGAAGGGCTTCTCTTAAAATGGCCTCATGATAGCCCTCTGTTGCTATATATACTTGATATCCTAATTTTTCAAAGCCTTTGATAAGTGTAATGCACCTAGTGGCATGGCCAAGGCCCCAAGCCTCATGATAGCCCTCTGTTGCTATATATACTTGATATCCTAATTTTTCAAAGCCTTTGATAAGTGTAATGCACCTAGTGGCATGGCCAAGGCCCCAATCAATAGGAGAAATACAAATAGAAGGTCGTTTCATAAAACACTAATTTAGTCAATATTATACATGTTTAAAATGTAAATTTGAGATACCATTAAAAAAGATAAATATGCCTTTGAGATACCATTAAAAAAGATAAATATGCCTTTACTGTCCAAAGATAAATCCATTGCACTTTATGCAGCACTTGTTTCTTTTGGTACTTATGTATTTGTTTTTGGATTCAGAAAATCCTTTACTGTTTGCACATTTGATGGACTTACCCTCGGACCTATTGCTTATAAGACCGCACTAGTCATTAGTCAAATGTTGGGGTACATGTTGGCAAAATTTTATGGTATTAAATTTATCTCAGGACTTCAAAAAGTAAATAGGTATAAAATTATTTTTTTATTAACGGGCATTTCTTGGATGGCTTGGTTATTATTTGCTATTGTGCCTGCACCTTATAATGTAGTGTTCTTATTTTTAAATGGATTTCCATTAGGTATGTTATGGGGTGTTGTCTTCTCTTATGTAGAAGGACGAAAGAGCACCGATTTTATTGGCGCAGCGCTTGCGGTAAGTTTTATTTTTTCATCG
>JBEGKS010000273.1:0-2979 GCA_041183945.1 Bacteroidota bacterium
TCTGCAATGGTTCTAAATAATTGATTTCCCTCTTTGGTTTTTAAATTAATAATGGGGCGCAAATGAATTTCGCCAGAACCCGCATGGGCATAGTGCACTGAATAAAGGCCGTGCTTTTTTAATATCTCATTAAAGTCACGAATATAATTAGGTAGGTCTTCTACATCTACAGCAGTGTCTTCAATCACTGGCACTGCTTTTTCATCTCCCGGTAAATTACTTAATAAGCCTAGGCCTGCTTTTCTTAAAGCCCATATTTTTTTAGCATCGGCTCCATACAATACAGGAAAATGATAGCCCAAACCTGCAGCGCGCATATCGGCTTCCACTTTATTTGTTAACTCCAAAATTTCTTCCCTAGTTTCTTTTACAAATTCTATGACTAAAATAGCGCCAGGGTCGCCTTGTACAAAAAACCTATTCTTAGCTTGTTCTGTATTTTCTTTGGTACACTCTAATATATAATGGTCAATCAATTCACTAGCACTAGGCTTGTATTTCAAACCAATTAAATTCGCATGCAGCGATTCATCTATACTATTAAAGTGCACACATAATAAACCTACTTCTTTAGCAGGGGCAGGTACAACATTTAATTTTATCTCTGTCATAAAGGCTAAAGTACCTTCCGAGCCTGCAATTAAATTACAGAAATTAAAATTGGGACCTCCTGCCGTAAAGGGATCGGCATCTATTAATATATCCACCGCATACCCTGTATTTCTTCTTACTACCGATTTTTTAGGAAACTCTTTTCTTATTTCTACCTGGTTGTCATAGTTACTAAGTAAACTACGAACCGATTTATATATACTGCCCTCCAGTGTATTCAACTCGCATTTTGAATGAAATTCATCGGTAGATATACTATTAAAAACCGCTTCTGATCCATCACTTAAAAAAGCTTTCACTTCTATTAAATGTTCTCTGGTACTTCTATACACTACTGAATTGGATCCGCAAGAATTATTACCCACCATGCCACCAATCATGGCTCTATTGGCAGTAGAGGTTTCTGGACCAAAAAATAAACCATGTGGTTGTAAAAATAAATTTAATTCATCGCGAATTACACCAGGCTGCACGCGCACCCAGCCTTCTTCTTTATTCAGTTCAAGAATTTGATTGAAATGTTTAGAGACATCTACAATAATACCATTACCTACTACTTGCCCAGCTAAAGAAGTGCCCGCCGTTCTTGGAATTAAAGAGGTTTGATGTGCAGAAGCAAAAGCAATCAGCTTTGAAATATCTTGCTTGGTTTTTGGAATGGCCACGGCTAGCGGAAGCTCTCTATAACTTGAGGCGTCCGTTGCATACAAAGTCCTGATCATTTTATCGAAAAAAAGATCCCCTTCCAATTGTTTTGCAAGTTGCTTCAAGTTTTCCTTCATAATGCTTTATTCAACTTCGCAAAAATACTAAATAAAATACTAAGGCTTACAATAGAACTAAACTAAGCGTGTATTACCAATTTAATGTTTTCAAATAAGCAGCGTCATCTTTAGCACAATCTAATTCAGTGGTACCTGTATAAGCTTCTTGTTCTACAATATAATATTTTACACCTTGAGCAGCTGCTTGAGGTAATAAAGATTTATAATCAATAGTGCCTTTACCAATAATGCAAGACTCAATGCCATTAGCTGTTTTAGCTAAATCTTTTACATGCACTAATTTGAAACGGTTAGGGAATTTTTTCATGTAAGCAATAGGATCTACGCCTGCTGCCACTGTCCAATACATATCCATTTCAAAATCAACAGTATCAGGGTTAGTAGACTTCATCATTAAATCTTGTGGTACTACTCCATCCATTGGTACAAAAGAATAATCGTGGTTATGGTAAGCAAAACGAATGCCATTTTTCTTCGTAATTTCTCCGCAAGCATTAAACTCATCAGAGAATTGTTTGAAATTATCAAGTGATTTTTGCGCTCCTTTATGTGGGCATATTAAATACTTCATTCCAATCTCAGCGGCCTGTGCTGCTTTGCGTTCAAAGTCCTTAGTCACTTCGCAATGAGAAGAAACCATTGTCATTCCTAAATCATCTAATACTTTTTTCAATTCTGTATTTTTCATTCCCCAAAAAATACCCAAGTCTCCTTCAAAACCTTCTATTTGTTTGAAACCAGACCTAGATAAATGTTTTAATACACCCATAGTGTCTTTATATAAAGCTTGCTTCACTGTCCATAATTGAATACCAAATGGATTTGACTTTCCAGCCATTGCCATTAATTCCTTACCAAATGGCATGCTTATCTTGAATTGTTCATAAAATCGTTTTAATAGTTCAACCGTTAATAATACGAATGCATTTTTTGCACCCTTAGAGTTCAAATTTGAAAGTTCTATTTAATACAGAACCAGCCCATGGTTTACTAAGTAGCCCACGCTTTTTCACCTTTTACATAAGGCACAGTGCCTTCATATTTACCAGGTACTGCGATATAGCGTAAAGCCTTGGTAGCGCCTAGTTCAGAGCTAAAGAATCCCCAAAGGGTTAATTCTTTTAACATAGTAAAATAGTGCTTGGTCTCGTCTGGTTTTTTTGTTTTTTGAAACGCTGAAGCTTCTTTGTCTAAATCCACTAATAAGCTATGACGCTGTTCTGCTGTTGCCTGCATAAAAGTTTTGCCATTCGCTTTATTTGACGCCTCATTTAAAGTTTTCATGCCCGCCATAAAAGCTGTTTGGTCTTTTGCTTCATAACAATCTTTTACAATCACTGTCATAAATTCACCCACTTTTGCTTCTTTAGCACCTGGTGTATCAGTTGCAGGTAAAATAGTTTCAGCGATTTCATTTAAAAATGAAATATCGTCTTGTGAAAATTTTAATCCTGTTGCACTAGTAGTACATCCTGATAAAAAAGCTTCAGCACCTAAAACGGTTCCTCCCATTATAAGTGCTACTCTTGATAAGGCTTCTCTTCTATTCATCATAAAATAGTATTTAAAATATTATAAATTA
>JBEGKS010000274.1:0-4322 GCA_041183945.1 Bacteroidota bacterium
ACTTCATCGAAGAGGCCCGTTGCCACTGTATTATCGTAGGTATGTCTAATTACTGTTTTATCGCCCAGGGCCTGCATTAGTTTTGCTGGAAAGCGTGTGGCCGCATAGCGGGCAGGAATAAAGGCTCCAATTTTAGTCATTATTTTTTTATCTTATTTATCTTTTAAAACTAGATTAGTAATCTGATTTTATCGATTTATCAAAAGGCGCTTTTAGTTGATAAGCAATTGACTTGTCTTTTGAATTGTCCATTACATCAAGCCCATAAGTAATTTCACTCATAGGTGTATAGTTATAGGTGCCTAATAAACGGTCCCAGAAAGAAAATATATTTCCATAATTACTATCGGTTTGAGGACGCGTAATATGATGATGAATTCTGTGCATATTAGGAGAGACAATAATATAGCCAAAACTTTGATCGAACCATTTTGGTATTTTAATATTAGCGTGATTGAATTGAGTAAGTACCACACTTAAGCTTTGGTATACCATGACCATCCAGATAGGCGTGCCTAAAACAAGTACAGCCAAAATAGCAAAGACCGCTCTTACTACCGACTCTCCTGGATGATGTCTATTGCCAGTAGTAGTATCTACCTGTGTATCGGCGTGGTGCACCATATGAAATTTCCATAAAAATTTTACTTTATGTTCTATCATATGCACTAAATAGGCACCAATAAAATCTAATAATAATAAACCCGCAATAGCTTCCACCCAGGGGCTTAGTTGAATAATATGTAGTAAGCCAAAATTTTGGTTAACTGTCCAATCGCTCACCTTCACCATAACAAGTGCGAATAAAAAATTAATGACAATGGTGGTGAATGTAAAAAATAAGTTCAGTCCTGCATGTTTAAACTTATTGTATTTGAAATTAAATAGAGGTACTGCAATTTCTACCAACCAGAAAAAGGTGATACCCCCTGCTAATAACAAGGCTCTATGTGCACTTGGTATATGTTCAAAGTAGTTTTTTATAGTCTCCAGCATGCTTGTTTTTTTATAGTATAAATGTAAATAAAAAAACCCGATGTACCATTGATTAGGCCACCGGGTTTTGAATATTCAAGCGTGTAAAAATAAACGCTTTATAGGGTAGGGATTATATTAGCTATTTAACATTAAAGGCATGACCAACATAAGTAAGTCCTCTCCTGGCGCTTGCTCAGAAGGCTTAATAAGACCCGCTTTGCTAGGTGTAGAGAGTTCTAAGAATACATCATCGGTATCGGCAGCAGATAACATTTCAATTAAAAATTTAGCATTGAAAGCAATCTGAATATCTTCTCCTTTATATTCACAACTCATGCGCTCATTTCCTTCAAAACTAAAGTCAATATCTTGCGCAGCCATTTGCAATTCATTGCCCGTAATATTTAATGCCACTTGATTCGTGCTCTTATTACTAAATACATTTACACGGCGAAGTGCATTTTGAAAATCATGCTTGTTTACTGTTAGGCGGTAAGGATTGTCGGCTGGAATAACCACTTTGTAGTCGGGGAACCTTGCATCAATTAAACGACAAATTAATTGAGTAGAACCATGGTCTACAAAAAGATGATTATTGTTAAAACTTAAAGTAATAGGGTCTTCGTTGTCAGGTAAAGCATTCTTTAATAAGTTCAAAGGTTTTTTAGGCACAATGAAAGAAGCGTTTTGTTTTGCCTTGGTATCGGTTCTTTTATAACGCACTAAACGGTGTGCATCGGTCGCTACAAATTGAACGCTGTCCTTGGTTAATTCAAAAAACACTCCGGTCATCGCAGGACGTAAGTCATCTCCACTCACTGCAAATAAAGTTTTATTAATTGCTGTTAACAAACTACTGCTAGTCATGTTAAAGCCAGTGGTATCATCGGCTGTAGGCTCTTTTGGAAAATTATCTGGATTCTCTCCCATCACTTTATACTTACCATTATCGCTGGTAATTTCTACGCTATAGTTTTTATCTATATTGAAAGTAAGGGGTTGGTCTGCAATATTTTTTAAAGAGTCGATTAAAATTTTAGCGGGAATACATACACGACCATTGGCCTTGCTTTCCACATCCATTTGAACGCGCATGACCGTTTCTAAATCGGTGGCCACAATATTTAATTTTTTATCTTCGATTTCGAATAAAAAATCTTCCAAGATAGGAAGCACTGTGTTGGTATTAATAACACCAGAAATTTGTTGTAGGTGTTTTAAAAGCGAAGAAGAAGAAACGATGAATTTCATAGGATAATACATTTTGTTTTTTAGTAGGTTTTGGCTAAATAACACTAACGAAACTAATGCAAAATCTTAAGATTAAAAAGCTATTTTAGCATTTCTTATTGACATACTTATCTACAAAATGCAAAAGATTAGAATAGGCAAAGAGCAGGCTATACAAAGGATACGGCATTTTTGTGCTTACCAAGAAAGGGCCCAACAAGAGGTTCGAGATAAGCTCTATGGTTTTGGTATGAGCCCTGTAGAAGTGGAAGAAATAATTTCAGATTTAATTTCAGATAATTTTTTAAATGAAGCAAGGTTTGCAGAGAGTTTTGCGGGTGGTCATTTTAGAATAAAGTCTTGGGGCAAACAAAAAATAAAATATGCCTTGCAACAAAAAAGAGTAAGTCCTGTGAATATTAAAAAAGCCTTGCTTTCTATTGATGAAGATGCTTATGAAAAAGCTTTATTGAACCTTGCTACTAAAAAATGGAATTCATTAAAAGGCGAAAGAGGCATGAGTCGTATGGCTAAAACGCAATCCTTTTTAAATCAAAGAGGCTTTGAATCGAATTTAATAAGTCCCATTTTACAAGCACTAAACAAGAAGTAAGAATTTTATTTGAATATTGTACCTTTAGTAAATAAGAAAAAAGAATGTCTGTATCTACCCTTAGTTTCTCCCTTATTCAAACCGAATTATCTTGGGAAGATAAAGAGGCCAACCTTACTATCTTGGCTCAAAAAATTAGAGGTATTGAGGAGTATACTGAAGTGGTAGTGCTTCCTGAAATGTTTAGTACGGGCTTTAGTATGCGACCTACTGAATTGGCTGAAACAATGGATGGGCCTACTCTTAGATGGATGAAGCAGTTGTCTGCAGAAAAGAAAGTTATTATTGTAGGGTCTTTAATTATCAAAGAAGAAGTTAATAAAGAAGCGCCTCAATTTTATAATAGACTTATATGGATGCTTCCCAATGGTGAATTGGGTTATTATGATAAAAGGCATTTGTTTGCTTTTGCAGGTGAAGACCAACATTATACTGCAGGAACAAAAAGATTAATTGCCAGTGTGAAAGGATGGAAAATAAATTTACAAGTATGTTATGATTTACGTTTTCCTGTTTGGGCGCGTCAACAAGGGGAAGAGTATGATGTACTACTTTATGTGGCGAACTGGCCAGAAAAAAGAAATCATGCATGGAAAACTTTATTAACAGCGCGCGCAATTGAAAACCAGTGCTATACAATTGGTGTGAATAGAGTAGGAATAGATGGTAATAATATCAGTCATAGTGGGGACTCTTTAATTGTAGGACCCCTTGGAGAAGTGCTATACCACTGCGCTTACAAAGAAGATGTATTTACCATTACTTTACAAAAAGAAGAACTTACCACTGCTAGAAATCAATTTCCTTTTTGGAAGGATGCCGATTTTTTTCAAATTCAATAATTAGAAATTAAAAGTCTTATGCATACAAGTTTGTCTGCCGAAAAATTATTTACCGGTGATGCTTGGTTAGAAAAAGTATTGGTCTCTATTGAAAATGGTCTTATAAAAAATATTAGCAGTGATGGCTATGATGGAACTAATGCAATGCCTATTGTAATACCTGCCTTAATTGATCTTCAAATTTATGGTGCCGGGGATAAATTATTATCTGAATTTCCAGAAGCGGATACCATTGAAAAAACTTATCGTTATTGTTTAGCAGGAGGGGCTGCTTATTTTCAACCAACCATAGCCTCTCAGTCTAATGATATTATTATAAAGTCTATTGATGCTGTTAGAACCTACAAAGCTAATGGTGGTAAGGGTTGTATGGGACTTCATATTGAAGGGCCTTGGATTAATGTAGAGAAAAAGGGCGCACACCAAGCTGAAATTATTCACTCCCCTTCTTATGAAGAGGTGGCAGCCATTCTTGAATATGGGGAAGATTGTATTGGCATGATTACCATTGCACCCGAAGTAGTAGATCAAAAAATTATTGACTTAATTCAAAAAAATAATATTGTAATTTCTGCAGGACACACGAATGCGAGTTATGAAATGGCAACTCAATTTTTAAATAAGGGTATAACAGTAGGCACCCATTTATACAATGCCAT
>JBEGKS010000275.1:0-2263 GCA_041183945.1 Bacteroidota bacterium
GGTTAGGAATAGATATTTAAAAATATTAGAAATAATTTAACTAAGCTTTTCAAGCGATGCACAAACAACTTTATAAGTTTCTTCTTCTGATAATTGCTGCGGTATAAATTTTTCGCCAATTACTTGTTCGTAAAGCTCAATATATCTTTTAGAAATAGTATCAATCCACTGTGCAGACATGGCTGGAACGGTTTGTCCTTCTTTGCCCATGAAATTATTGGCAATTAACCACTCACGCACAAACTCTTTACTTAATTGTTTTTGTTTTTCTTTGCTAGCTTGTCTTTGTTCAAAACCATCGGCATAAAAATAACGGGAAGAATCGGGTGTGTGAATTTCATCCATTAAATAAATGGTGTCACCAATTTTTCCAAATTCATATTTAGTGTCCACTAAAATTAATCCTTGTTTAGCGGCAATTTCTTTTCCTCTTTGAAATAAAGCCAATGCATATTTTTCTAATACGACCCAATCTGCAGCAGATGCTAATCCTTGTGCGATAATTTCTTCTTTAGAAATATCCTCATCATGCCCTTCACTGGCTTTAGTGGATGGAGTAATAATGGGACTTGGGAAAAAATCATTTTCAGCCATACCTTCTGGCAAGCTTACACCGCATAATTTTCTACCTCCAGCACTATAGGTTCTCCAAGCATGACCTACTAAATTGCCTCTTACCACCATTTCAATTTTGAAAGGCTCACATTTTTTACCAATGGCCACATGGGGGGCAGGGGTGTCTAGCAGCCAATTGGGGCAAATATCCCTGGTGGCCTTCAACATATAGGCGGCGATCTGATTTAACACCTGACCCTTAAAAGGGATGGGACTGGGTAAAATGACGTCAAATGCTGAAATTCTGTCACTGGCAATCATTACAAGTAATTGATTATCAATATAATAAACATCTCTTACTTTACCGTGGTACTCATTCATTTGGTGGGGAAAAGGCTTTCTATTCATGGAACAAAATTAATTTTTTAAAGATACAAATGATAATTTTTTCTAGAATGCTTACAATATGTTAATTTGTACTACGATTCAAACAAAAACAACAATCTATGAAAAAATGTTTAAGCCATTTTGCGATCTTTTGCCTATCTACTTTAGTAGTATTTACAGCAAATGCTCAAAATGCAAGTAGTGTTTCTGGTACAGTAAAAAATGCAAGTACCTCAGAAACAGTAGCTGCAGTTTCAGTTACCCTTAAAGGTAATAATTCTGGAACCTATACCGATGACAAAGGTAATTTCAAGTTAAGTGTGTCTCAAAAAGCACCTTATACTTTGGTATTCTCTTCTGTCGGTTTTACTAATAAAGAGGTGGTTGTCAATGCAAATACAGGAAGTTTAAGTGTAAGCCTTACTCCGGCTTATGTCTTAGGTTCTGATGTTGTAGTGGCTGCTTCAAGAGTTGCAGAGAAAATTTTAGAATCTCCTGTAACTATTGAAAGAATTAGTAGTGCGAATATTAAAAGTGCACCTGCTTCAGGTTATTATGATATCCTTGGAACTTTAAAAGGGGTTGACGTAGTAGCTGCAAGTATGTTGTTTAGAAGTATTTCTACAAGAGGTTTTAACGGAAGTGGTAACACTCGTATGAACCAATTGATAGATGGAATGGACAACCAGGCGCCTGGTTTGAACTTCTCAGTAGCAAGTATTGTAGGTTTAACAGAATTGGACGTGGATAATATTGAATTATTACCTGGTGCTTCTTCTGCATTATATGGTTCTGGTGGTATGAATGGTACTGTTTTAATCAACAGCAAAAACCCATTCAAATACCAAGGTTTAAGTTTTCAAGTTAAACAAGGTGTTAACCACGTTGATGAATACGAGCGTCCTAGAGGTTCTTTTAAGGATTATACAGTAAGATGGGCTAGCAAAATTGGCGATCGCTTTGCTTACAAAGTAAGTGCTCAATACACTGAAGCGCAAGACTGGTTACCAATGAACACTTCTAACTATTCTAGATTAACTGGAAATGGAAATGGTGGTGCAATTGCTGGTACAAGATTAACAGATCCTAACTATGATGGTATTAACGTATATGGTGATGAAACAACATTGAATATTAATACAGGCTTAATTGCTCCAGTAAAAGCGGGTATCCTTGCTCAATTAGCAGGTGCTTATGGTGCTGGTGCAAGTACAGTATTGGCTCAATTACAAGGTGCTTCTGCAGTGTACAACACACTTGCAAAGTATGGTGCATTTTTAGGGTCTAGTCCAGCAACAGCTGGTTTAGTACCTTATGCTCC
>JBEGKS010000275.1:2282-4010 GCA_041183945.1 Bacteroidota bacterium
GCCAAAGGTTGGTATAAAGACATGAACGTTAGTAGAACAGGTTATGCTGAATCTGACATCATCGATCCAACAGCAAAAAATACAAAAGTAACTGGATCAGTTCACTATAAAGTAAACGACAAAACGGAAGCTTCTTTGAGCGCTTATACAGGTACTGGTAATACAGTGTATTCAGGTTCTGACCGTTATTCTTTACATGATTTACAAATGAGTCAATTCAAGTTCGAAGTGAAATCTAAGAACTGGACAGTAAGAGCTTACAAAACTATTGAAGATGCAGGTAATTCATACAATTCAACTATCGCTACTCGTTTATTCAATGAAACTTGGAAGCCTAGTGCTACTTGGTATCAACAATATACTGGTGCGTATACACAATACAGAGATGCTGGTTTAGATTATACAGCTGCAAACAATGCTGCTCGTTTAATCGCTGACGCAGGAAGACCAACAGGACATGTTGGAACGAATGCGCTTTTCACAACAGTTGCTTCTACGCCTATTTCTAAAGGGGGTGGTAAGTTCTTAGATAAATCTACTTTAAGTGTTGCGGAAGGTACTTTGAACTTAACTGAAGTATTAAAGTTGAATAAATATGATATCGACTGGTTAGTAGGTGGAACTGCAAAATTATATACTTTGAATTCTCAAGGTACTTTGTTTGCTGATACTACTGGAAGATTATACATTAATGAGTCAGGTGCTTTTTCTCAAATCTCTAAGAAATTCTTTGGAGATGTTTTGAAATTATCATTCTCAGGTCGTTATGACAAGAACACTAACTTCAAAGGGAAATTCACTCCAAGATTCTCTGCAGTGGTGAAAGTTGCTGAAGACAACAATATCCGTCTTTCTTACCAAAGCGCTTATCGTTTCCCAACTACTCAAAACCAATGGATTAACTTGTTAGTGGGTGGAGGAACTCGTTTAATGGGAGGTTTACCTGCATTAAGAGATTACTACAAGTTTAATACAAACCCTGCTTATACTTTAGCAAGTGTTACTGCTTTTGGTGCTTCTGCTGCTGCGGGTGCTCCTAATCCTGCTTTATTGAAGCAACAAGTTTTTGGAGAGTTTAAGCCAGAATCAATGAATTCATTTGAAATTGGTTATAAAACTTTAATTGGTAAAAAATTATTAATTGATTTCTATGCATACACAGGTCACTATGAAAATTTTATCAGTGGTGTAACTGTATTACAATCAAGAAATGCTGCTAACCCAAGTGTATTAGATGTATTAGATGCCAATAAGCGTGTTGCTTATAGTATCTCTACTAACTCTACTGCCAATGTATCTACAAAGGGTTGGGGTGCTTCAGTAGATTATTTATTACCTAATCGTTTTGTATTTACTTCTAGTATTTACACAGACGAAATTGGCGAATTACCTAAAGGTTTTATTTCTTATTTCAACACACCTACTTGGAGAGCTAACTTCGGTTTTAGCCACCCAGGTTTGTTAATGAATAACAGATTAGGCTTTAATATCAACTTACATTACCAAGATGAGGTTATGTATGAGGGTACTTTCGTAACAGGTCAAATACCTTCTTTCAATACATTAGATGCGGTTCTTACTTATAGAGTGCCTAAATACAAGTCTTTGATTAAATTAGGTGGTACTAACGTAATGAACAAATACTACAATACTTCATATGGTAGCCCTGCAATAGGTGGCTTATACTATATAAGTTTTGCATATAACGTATTGTAATTCTTTTTAGGG
>JBEGKS010000276.1:0-2794 GCA_041183945.1 Bacteroidota bacterium
CAACAAACAAGAAGCTTTGACGCAGGTAACGATACTACTTTTTCTATAAGAGACAAGGAAGATGCAAATGATTATAGGTATTTCCCAGACCCCGATTTAGCCCCTTTTCATCTAACAGATGTTTTTATTGAAAGCATTCAAAAAAAATTACCCGCCCTACCGGCTACTTTAAAAAAGCAATGGAAAATACAATATGATTTATCTGATTACGCCATTGATCAATTAGTAGAAGATAAAGAAGAAGCCAATTTTTATATGGACTGGGCAGCCGCTTCTACACAATACAAAGCCATAGCCAATTGGATGATTGGCCCCATTAGAGCTTCTATGAACGAAGGTAGTCTTAGCTTTCAGCAGCTTAGCTCACTTATTCCTTATTTAGTGGAACTGGTAGAATTAGTGGAAACCAATCAGTTGAGTTTTTCGGTGGCAAGTACGAAGGTCTTAAAAGAGCTTATTAGCCATCCCGGTTCCCCCAAGCAATATGCCAGCATGCATAATTTATTACAAACAGGCACTACTGATGATATAGAAAAATGGATAGATGAAGTCTTAGCAATCCACCCAGAGAAAGTGGCAGAATATAAAAAAGGAAAGAAAGGACTTTTAGGTTTATTTATGGGCGAAGTAAAAAAATTAAGCAAGGGCAAGGCCGACCCCAAAATGACCACTAGTTTATTAGAACAAAAATTGACTTAATTTAGTGTTATGAATATTAAAAACCTACTGGCCTGTTTAGCTGCCATGATGATCATTGTCGCAGGATGTAAAAAAAGTTCCAACGAAAAAAATTATACTATTTCTGGAACTATACAACATGCTGCTAAGCAAAAACTATTATTACAAGAAGTGCCTTATGGAGGCTTGCCTATTGTTACAATGGATTCTATCACATTAGGTGAAGATGGTAAATATACATTTGAGTTTATAGCAAAACAAGAAGGCACTTACCGCATTGCTACAGACAAAGAAATGGAAATATTATTTATCAATGATGAAGAAAACATACAAATAAATGCAGATGCGAATAATTATCAATCTTATACCATTAAAGGGTCTGCAACTAGCCAAGCCTTAATAAATTTTTTAATAGAGTATCGTAAAAAGGACTCTTCTTTAATGTCCACCATTTATAATTTAGACGCTTTACAAGAACAAAACGGGAAAGATAGTACCATCTTCTGGTTGCAAAAACAACGCCAAAGCAAAATAAACGATATTAATAAACTGGTTGGAAATGTTATTAATAATTCTACCAGCCCCGCTTTTGTTTACTATACCTTAGGGATTAGTTTAAGATCCATGGAATCGGCGCAGGTACTGGCTTTAGCCAAGGCTGCTGCAGAAAAATTAAAAGCAGAACCACTTGCACAATTTGCAAATTTATTAAGTACACAAGTACAAGCCAATGCTAAAACAACTGCCATTGCAGTAGGAACAATGGCTCCTGAAATTGCACTACCAGATGCCAATGGAAAAATAATTTCACTGACTAGCTTAAGAGGTAAATATATATTAGTAGATTTTTGGGCAAGCTGGTGTGGCCCTTGCAGAGGTGAGAATCCCAATGTAGTAGCTGCCTATGAAAATTACAAGAAAAAGAACTTTACTGTTTTAGGTGTTTCTTTAGATGACGATAAAGCGAGCTGGCTAGAAGCCATTCAAGCCGATAAATTAAATTGGCAACATATTAGCGATCTTAAAAAATGGGAAAGTATTGTTGTGAGTACTTATCAAATAGAAGGTATTCCCTTTAATGTTTTATTAGACCCAACAGGAAAAGTAATTGCCACCGACCTAAGAGGTGAAGCCTTACAAAACACCTTAGCTTCTCTTTTACAATAAGAATAATAAATATTAATGCTGCTTAAAATATTAACGTTGCTTAATAAATTAATGCTGCTTAATAAATGTTTTAATTAAAGCAGGTAACAATATTAAATTGGTAAATGTACTTACCACTAAGGTGAGTGAAGTAAGCCATCCTAAAGCCTTGGTACCTCCAAAATCACTAAAGCAAAATATAACAAAGCCTGCCACTAATACTAAAGAGGTATAAATAATACTAATTCCAGTATGTTTAATGGTTTGAATAAGTGTTTCATGTACATTATTACCCAAACGTGGAAGTTCCTGTTTATAATTCACTAAAAAACGAATAGTGACATCAATGGCAATGCCAAGGGCTACACTAAAAACAAGTACCGTTGAAGGTTTTAAAGAAATACCCACCCATAAGCCTGCCGTCATAAGCAAGGGCACAATATTGGGCACTAATGAACACATAAGTATAGGGAAGGATCTAAATAAGAAAATCATACAAATAGCAATTAACAAAAATGCCCAAAAAATAGATTCACCTAGCCCTCTTACAATAAAATTACTCCCTTCTAAAAAAGTAACACTACTACCCGTAATTTCTACCTTGTATTTACTCGTATCAAAAATAATTTTAGTAGCACTATCTAGTTTATATAAAAACAATGGAAGCTCAGCGCTACCGATATCTTTCATATTCACACTCACTCTTGTTTCTCTTTTAGCAGAATCAATAAATTTAGATAACAACTGAGTGGGGCTTGCGCCTGCACTATTCGTGGTTTTTTGAGAATCTGTTTTTAAATAAGGTGCCATGAATGCCATTTCTGTTCCTGTAGGAACCGTATAAGCGTTCGAGTCGCCATCATAAAAAGCTTGTTTGGCAAACTTAATACCCTCTAATAAACCCAATGGTTTTCCCAACTCTGGTTGCGCTACTAAATACTGGTGTAACTCATCTATTGCTTCTAATGGT
>JBEGKS010000277.1:0-2565 GCA_041183945.1 Bacteroidota bacterium
ATATTGGGCATCTTCAAGTTTTGCATTGTCTTCTTGTACATCAGAAACTAATCGTTTATGTTCTTTTTTAAGACGTAAATATTCTTCTTTTTTCATTTCAATAGTATGTTGAATTTGTGCTAATTTTTGACCATTTCTCTTTAAACTTACTGCAATAATTCTTGTCCAAAGGCACAAATAGTTATTATCATGCTGCATAAATTTTATTTAACTTTTATTGGTCTAATAATGGCTAGTTGTCTTCTGGCACAGCCTATGAGAAAGTCTAAAATAAAGAATGACTCAACTAGTTTTACACTACAGACTAACTATCTAAACAACTATGTATACAATGGAAGGGCCGATTCTTTAACAGCCCCCTATTTTTATACAACGGCAACTCTAAATTTTGCCAATGGACTATATGCAAGTTTTAGCCTTAATTATTTATTAACCCCAGGTCAATCTGGCTATGATTATTCCGAATTAGATTTAGGTTACAATTATGCATTAGGGAAAAAGATTTCGGGTGAAATTTATGGGTCAAAATATTTTTATTCTAGTGGATCTACTTTTGTAAATATATCAAGTGATATTGGATTTACTTTAAATTATGATTTAACTTATATAAATTTTCATAATTCTTTTGATATATTCTTTTCTACTAAAGCAGATATGCAATTAGTGCCAGGGTTTGAAAAAGAAATAATACTTAATTTCACTAAGTATAATACACTTTCTATTACTCCAGGATTGTATGGTAGCTTTAGCAGTTTAAATTTTTATGAAAGCACCGTTAATAGAAGACTCAATGCTATCAGAAATCCTAAAATAAAACAAGCTCCAGCTTATGGAACCTTGCAAAGCACTACCACTGTTGATAATAAAGGGTTTAAATTCTTAGACATGGAGATTGCTTTTCCTATTAGCTATGAACTTAAAAATTGGAATATCTCTTTCATTCCTACTTATGCTATACCCTTTAATAAAATTACTACTACTTCAGAGAATACAATCACATTAAATGGTATATCAAAAACTGTAACCGTCAATTCAACACCTTATTCCGAATCTCATTTAGCAAACATTTTCTTTTTTGATATTGGAATTACGTATAAATTTTAAAAATGAGTTTAAATAAAACCACTAAAATATTATTAATAGCTTCTAGTTTATGGTATTTTGGAGAAGGCTTATTCGGTCCTCTATTTGCTATTTTTGCTGAAAAAATTGGAGGTGACTTATTAGATATTACCTGGGCCTGGGCCGCTTATTTAATGGCTACTGGAATTTTTTATCTATTAGTAGGAAAGTTTATAAATAATTCTATTTACAAAAAGCAGGTAATGATATTTGGCTATGGCCTTAATGCGCTACTTACATTTGGCTATATATTTGTGCACAATACCCAGCAGCTTTTTATAATTCAAATTGGCTTAGGCATTGCAGAAGCTTTAAGTGCACCCATTTGGGACTCACTATTTGCCCATAATTTAGAAGATACTAGTAATACATTTCATTGGAGTCTAGCCAATGGTCACCCACATTTTGTATCGGGCATTGCTATTGCCATTGGAGGGTTAATTGCCAATTTTATATCTTTCGAAGCTTTATTTATAACAATGGGCATTATACAAACTATTGCTACCATTATTCAAGCAAGAATATTATTATAAGTGTTACTTATTGCTGAATAAAGTAATTGACTTATTGCTGAATAAAGTAATTGACTTATTGCTGAATAAAGTAATTTACTTATTGCTGTATATAGTAATTTAATTATGGCTGTAAATAGTTCTTATTACCCATTAGTATTGCCTTTTGCTTATTTGGACTCAACCATAAAAGTATTTGATCCATATCCGATTCTTGAATAGCCACACAGCCTGCAGTAGGGTCATAGTTAGGCGAAGCTAAATGAAAAAAGATAGCGCTACCTTTTCCTTTCACAACCGGATGCGTATTGTATTCAATGACCATGCAATATTTATAGTCTATACTAGACAACTTTAAATGCTCAAACGACTTTGCAGTAGTATTGCCTCTTATATGGGTATTGTAATTTTCATGGTTAGGGTCGTCTATCCATTTATCTTCCGAATTGGTTTGAATATAAGGCAAACTTGTATTTACGCTTGCTTCATAAGTATATAATTGCCCTAAATCAAAAATGCCAGTAGGCGACTTGCCATCTCCTTCCATTTTTTCTCCTGGCAAAGCAAAACCTGTTCTTCCAATGCTTGCTTGCACAGGGCCTAATTTAATTCTCCATTTTTTATTTACTTTTTCTAGTGCAACTACTATGGCTTTATTAGAACTATCATTATTATTAATGGCCACTACTAACTGCTCAACATTATTTAATTTTTCTTTGTTTACTTTTATTAAATTTATTATTTCTTTTTTATTGATAGGCATTATTTGACCATAGCTAGGCTTAATAATTATTATGCAAAGACTAAGTAGTAGTATGGAATAAATAAATTTCATTTTTCCTTTTTTATGGGGCATTCAAAATGCTAGTTACTTATGTAAATTAAATCAAATTATTTCAATTCACCTTATTTTACTTAACTTACAATGAAT
>JBEGKS010000278.1:0-2732 GCA_041183945.1 Bacteroidota bacterium
ATATATACCAATCAACTAGATGTACAAAGACTAAACAAGGATTTAGATACTTTAAAGTCTAGGTATCAAAAAAGCATTGTGTTTGCATATAAAAGCAGAAGCGGTTATGAATATTTAAACTTTTTATTTTCTGCTAATAGTTTTAACGATGCCGTAAAAAGAATTACTTATTTAAAGAGCTATAGACAAAACAGAGAAGCACAAGCGAATGCCATTGATTTATCGCAAAACGATTTAAACGCTAAAATAAATATACTAGGTGCCAATAAAAAAGACAGATTGAAGACATTGGAGGTGCAGCACGAGCAATTGAAAGTACTAGTGGTAGATCAGAAAGAACAAGATAAAATTGTGAATCAGCTTAAAAGTAAGGAGCAGGAAATAACAGCGCAAGTACGTCAGAAAGAAGCACAAAGAAAGAAAATGCAGTCGGCTTTATTAACCATTATTAGAAGAGAAACTTTAGAAGCAGAGCGTAAAGAAAAAGAAAGAATAGCCAAATTAAAAGCGTCTAATGATGCGTCGAAAGCTTCGGCTAAAAATAATGCAGATGACAATACGCCAACTAGGTCTAGTTCTAAGAATTCAAAAGTGGGTAATGTAGAAGGAGGTTTAACTAGCACCACAGATAACCGACCTTATTCTGCATTAGAAACTACGGAAGAAGGAAGAGAGGCGTCTATCTTATTTGAAAACAATAGAGGGAGTTTGCCTTGGCCAGTAGATAGAGGTAATGTGTATATACATTTGTATTGAATTAGCCTTGCCGAAAGGAACAGCTGTTAAAAGTTTAGCCAATGGAGTGGTGAAATATACAGGAGACATAAATGGTGATTTAACTGTATTCGTTCAACACGGAAAATATTTTTCTACCTATACGCATTTGAGTAGCATTAATGTAAGTAAGGACCAAGAAGTTAGGGCCGGCACCTTACTAGGAAGGTCGGGCATTAATTTAGACGGAGAAGGGGCACTACTATTTATGATCAACAATGAAAAAGGGGCTTTCTTTGATCCTGAAACTTGGTTAAAAAATAGAAGATAGATTCAAGTTTCTTATTCTGCACATCTTTTTTTATATTACAATCCATTAACTAATTGTTATGTCAAAATATATCTTATCCTTTGATCAGGGTACGACCAGTAGTCGTGCCATTTTATTTGATCATCAAGGTCAAATTCACGCTACTTCTCAAAAAGAATTTCAACAAATTTTTCCAAAGCCAGGATGGGTGGAACATGACCCTTTAGAAATATGGAGCACGCAAATGGGCGTTGCTACGGAAGCGATTAGTATGAAAGGTTTATCTGTGAATGATGTGGCAGCTATTGGCATCACCAATCAAAGAGAAACGACAGTGGTTTGGAATAAAACTACAGGCCAGCCAATATATAATGCCATTGTTTGGCAGGACAGACGCACAGCCGATTTTTGTGATGCATTAAAAAAACAAGGCCATGCAAAAATGGTCCAAGAAAAAACAGGGCTAGTGATTGATTCTTATTTTTCTGGCACAAAAATTAATTGGATTTTAGATAATGTAGCAGGTGCCCGTGATTTAGCCAATAAAGGAGAACTTATTTTCGGCACCATTGATACTTGGTTGGTTTGGAAGTTAACCAATGGCAAAGTACATGTCACCGATGTGACCAATGCATCTCGCACGATGCTCTTTAATATTCATACCCTTCAGTGGGATACTGAATTATTAAAATTATTAAATGTACCTATATCCATGCTGCCAGAAGTAAAAAGTAGCAGTGAAGTATACGGGCACACGACTCAGCTTTTTGCACACCATGAAATTCCTATTGCAGGTATTGCAGGCGATCAACAATCTGCTTTATTCGGACAAATGTGTACCGAACCTGGCATGGTAAAAAATACCTATGGTACGGGTTGTTTTATGTTAATGCATACGGGTGAAAAAGCAGTGAGCTCCAAGAATAATTTATTAACCACTATTGCATTGCAAATTAACGGACATACTTATTATGCATTAGAAGGAAGTGTATTTATTGGAGGGGCTGTAGTGCAATGGTTAAGAGATGGCTTGCATTTAATAAGAAATTCTTCAGAAGTGGAAGCGCTTGCAAAACAAGTAGAAGAAACAGATGGGGTATATTTAGTACCCGCTTTTGCAGGACTAGGTGCGCCTTATTGGAATCAACATGCAAGAGGAACCATTGTGGGCATTACGCGCGGTACGACATCTGCACATATTGCACGCGCAGCACTTGAAAGTATTGCTTTTCAAAGTTATGATTTATTAAAAGCCATGGAAGCAGATGCAGGTATTCCTATTGCAGAACTAAGAGTAGACGGCGGTGCCACCCATAATAATTTACTTATGCAATTTCAATCTGATATTGTGAATACAAAAGTAACACGCCCTACCATGGTAGAAACTACTGCACTGGGCGCTGCTTATTTAGCAGGTTTAGCCGTTGGCTTTTGGAAAGACATTGAGGAATTAAGATCGAAATGGCAAATAGATCAAACTTTTCAACCTACCGCAAAAGAAGAAAAAAGAAAAGATTGGATTCAAGGATGGGAGCGTGCTATTAAGGCTACTAATAATTGGTAAATAAATGAGGCTATTTTATATTAATACAATTATTAAAATTGTTCTTACTATGGACTCTCCCTTTTTTTTCTTAACTTAAATTATTCTTTCAACTAAATAAAAATTTATGACACCTTTTACCGCTGAACTTTTGGGTACTGCACT
>JBEGKS010000279.1:0-3059 GCA_041183945.1 Bacteroidota bacterium
TTCTTATAGAATGTTTAAAAATGGAAATAAAATTTCCTAAAATATATAATTATGAAACTAGCTACCAAATATATACACGCAGGTGCGCACCCCGATCCAAGTACTGGTGCCATCATGACGCCTATTTACCAAACTTCTACCTATGTACAATCGGCTCCAGGTGTGCATAAGGGTTATGAGTACGCTAGAAGTCAAAACCCTACTAGGTTTGCATTAGAAGAAGCTTTTGCAGTGATTGAAAATGGAAAATTTGGATTGGCCTTTGCTAGTGGAGTTGCCGCTACAGATGCAGTAATGCGTTTATTAGTACCAGGCGATGAGGTCGTAGCTGCACATGATATGTATGGAGGTACTTTTAGATTGTTCTCCAAGGTTTATGAAAAAATGGGTATCAAATTTATTTATGTTGATACTTCAGATGCTAATAATGTAGCAAAAGCAATGACACCAGCGACTAAATTAATTTGGTTAGAAACACCTACGAATCCCTTAATGAACATTAGCGATATTGAAGCCGTTTCTATTATTGGGAAAAAACATAATTGCATGGTATGTGTTGATAATACCTTTGCCTCTCCTTATTTACAAAACCCTTTAGATTTTGGCGCTACTATTGTTATGCATTCCGCAACAAAATATTTAGGTGGCCATAGCGATGTGATACAAGGTTGTTTAGTCATGAATGATCAAGCTTATATTTTATTCAAAAAAGTACAGGCGCCGTGCCTGGCCCGCAAGATTGCTTTTTAGTTTTAAGAGGCATCAAAACATTGCACGTACGTATGCAAAGACATTGTGAGAATGGTATTCAAGTAGCAGCTTATTTAAGACAACATCCTAAAGTGGGTAAGGTATACTGGTGTGGCTTCGAGGATCATCCTAATCATGTCATTGCTAAAAAACAAATGCGTGGTTTTGGGGGTATGATGAGCTTTACTTTAAAAACCGATACCATTGAAGCGGCTACTAAAGTACTCTCTAGCACCAAGGTGTTTTCATTAGCGGAAAGCTTGGGAGGTGTGGAGTCTTTAATCAATCACCCTGCAAGTATGACACATGCTTCTATTCCTCGTGAACAAAGAATTGCCAATGGTTTATCTGATGGGCTTATTCGTTTAAGTGTAGGTATTGAAGATGCAGATGACTTAATAGCAGATTTAGCACAAGCCATTGGATAATGAAAGATGAGATTCATCAATTATTAGACCAAAAAGTAAAGCAGTACAACCATATTGAATTTATTGAGAAGGATCCTATTTGTATCCCTCATTTATTTACAAAGCAGCAGGATATTGAAATTGCTGGTTTCTTTGCTGCCATATTTGCCTGGGGTAATAGAACTACTATTATTAATAAAAGCAAGGAGCTTCTTGAAAGAATAGATAATGCACCCTTTGCATTTTGTACCCAACACCAAGAAAAAGATTTAAAAAAATTACTAGGCTTTGCACACCGCACGTTTAATGATACCGACTTACTTTATTGTATTGAATTTTTTAAACAGCATTATAGTAAAAATGAAAGTTTAGAATCTGCATTTTTTAATAGTGAAAGTATTGGTTCGATAAATAAGCCCAACGCTGTTGAAAAAGCACTTATACATTTTCAAGATTATTTTTTCAGCTTAGATGATGCCCCCGCAAGAACCAAGAAACATATAGCAAGTCCTGTTTCCGGATCTACTTGCAAGAGGCTAAATATGTTTTTACGCTGGATGGTAAGAAAAGATAAGCAAGGGGTAGACTTTGGTATTTGGAAAAAGATAAGCCCTGCAGATTTAATAATGCCTATAGATGTTCATGTAGCAAGGGTTTCAAGGGGTTTGGGCATTGTAAAAAGAATACAAACAGATTGGCAGACGGCTATAGAATTAACCAATTATTGTCGAACTTTAGACCCTAAGGACCCTGTCAAATACGATTTCGCATTGTTTAGTTTGGGTGTGATAGAAAAATATAATTAAAGCAAATGGAGACGAACTTATTAGCATTAGAAAAATTAAGTACCCTAGAATTAGAGACTATGATCAATGATTTGATTAAAGAAGACTTTTCTAAACTAGTACAGCTGCTTTACCGAATAGATGTTTCAGAAGCAAAATTGAAAAATGTTTTGAAAGAACATCCCAATGAAGATGCAGGAAAATTAATTGCACAAATAGTTATAGAAAGATTAGCTGCTACTAAAAAAGCAAGAGAAAGTTTTTCTACCAAGGCGCCTTCTATTGAAGACGATGCAGAAAGGTTGTAGTGCTAATAATACAGATAATAGATAGAAAAATAGATTAGATTTTATAGTAAAACTATAAATCTCCTAAGAGTGGTCTCATTACAATATCTTCCACCACTGCTTGTGGACTTAATTTAGAAGCTGCTACAATCATTGTAGCAATATCATTTGATTCCATGATACGACTAGGCTCCACACCACTGCCCGCCCAACTATTGGTATAAGTTGCTCCAGGATAAACCCCCGTTACTTTAATGCCTTTATCTTTTAATTCTTCTCTTAAGTTTTTTGAAAACCCATCCAAAGCATACTTACTAATACTATAAGAACCACCTTGTGTATAGGCTTGTAAAGAAGCAATGGAACAAATATTAAAAATATGTCCGCTGCCTGCTTTAATCATTGCAGGAACAATGGCACGAGAAGTATGATAAGCAGAATATAAGTTAGCCGCAATTTGAGATTCTAAATCTAAAATGCCTTGCTCCTCTTGCATTAAATTACCTGGTAAAAAAAAGCCTGCATTATTAATTAATATAGAAGGTATTCCAAAACTCAAACACCAACTACCAAAGGTCTTGCAATCTTCAGGCTTTGCTAAGTCGGCCTGCCTACTATGAATAGTTGCTGTAGGATATTTTTTTATTAGACTTTCAGCGGCTTCTTTTAAACGAGCTGCGGTTTTACTACCAATACATAATGTATGGCCCTCAGCTGCAAAAGCTTCTGCCACTGCATATCCAATTCCTTGAGAAGCCCCTGTAATAACAACAAGCATATAAATAATTTATAGTTAACCTAAATAAAGAATAAAGATAAGAAGCAAAATT
>JBEGKS010000280.1:0-5178 GCA_041183945.1 Bacteroidota bacterium
AATGCGCTTTACTAGACTCCGAAGCTAAATTCAATTTCAATTTTTCTATATCTACCTGATTCATTTTACTAGCCATTATTAATTGCATGACTTTGGTAAATAGCATTTCATTTTTTTGTCTGTCATTATCATGCAAGGCTAATTGATGTGCAGTAATTACATTTAACAATTCTGCAATACCTTCTCTTTCAGTGGCAATCGTACTAACTACTTGAGGCGTATTATCTGCAGGTGCATTTTCTGCAATCATTTGTTTTAAATGATTGACAAAAATTTGGGCATTAGGTCGGTCGCTTTTATTCACTACAAAGACATTGGCAATTTCCATTAAACCCGATTTCATCATTTGCACTTCATCTCCTGCTTCTGGCACTAAGACTACCACCGTGGTATCGGCTAAGGAGGCAATCTCTACTTCCGATTGTCCTACCCCTACTGTTTCCACCACTATATAATCAAAGCCTGCAGACTGCATTAACGTAGTCAAGGATAGCATGGCACTATTCAATCCACCCAAATGTCCTCTTGCAGCCAGCGACCTTATATACACTTGAGCATGCAAGTACCAATCCTTCATACGAATACGATCACCTAAAATGGCACCTTGATGAAAAGGAGAAGAAGGATCCACAGATAAAACCGCTACTTTCTTTCCTTGCTCCACCCAAGTACTAATAAGGGCATTGATTAATGTGCTCTTACCTGCACCTGGAGGACCTGTCACACCTATAATAGGAATATTGGCAGGCGCTAATGCTTCTAAAAAACCAGTGTTCCCTTCTGCATTATTTTCAATAAAGGATATAGCCTTGGCAAGTAAAAGGAAATCTCCTTTCGCCACTCCTTGCTGAATATCTGAAATAGAATGCATATTTATTTTCTGATAATTTTATAATTTTTAAAATCAAAAGGACGAATGCCTGTTAATTTTTCAAAAAGGTACAAGCATTTATTTTTAAAAGAAAACTTTTTTTGAGAAAGGTCTAAATCAATTTTCCAATTCTGTCTTTTTATTCTATCTAGCATGACTGAGGGATGTGTGTCCGTAAATTTTTCCAAAGAATCAAATCCAGAAAAGTCATAATCATCGGGACTTGCTTTTATTTTTTCCATCTGTGTATCATCATTCCAATACACACTACTTTCTTTTAATTTTTTTCTCATCTGTGTAGGACTTTTCACCCATCCATAATGATAGATACTTGCATCCACTCTAGCCACAGGTAATTTGGTCCTGCCTATTCTAAAACCTTGTGCATCTCTATAAGCTGAAATAGCTTTATTGTTTCTAATAATTCTAATTTCATGTGCATACCATTTTCTGCTATCTCCTACATAATCATAAGTGCCATAAAAATGTTTGTATCTAAATAAAAGCCCTTGCACTTCTGTATCAAAAGCATAATTTTCACAGCCTTCTCTAATGGCCGCATGGTACTTTTCATGTACTACCTCGTCGCCTTGAATATAAAATGCCCAAGTATATTCATCCCCAATTAAAGCAAAGGCCTTATCGGTTTCTTCTGCTAAAACAGCGCCTCCTTTTCTTAAATTTTTATTCCAAACAGAGTGATGAATTTTAATTTTTGCATCGCCAATAGCTTCAATAAGTGCAATGGTATTGTCGGTAGAATCTCCAATTAAAACAATCATTTCATCCACAACGGGCAGTATGGATCGGATGGCTTCTACAATGGGAAAGTCATTGGTCACCGCATTTTTTATGATTGTAAACCCCGCTATTTTCATGCCCGCTTATTTTGTACTTCAAATAACCGAAAACTTTTGCAACTTGCCTATTGTTTTATCTAAACTTTGAGGCAAAGAGATTAATTTTGAACTATAAGCAAGTATATGTCTACCGGTTGAACTTCGTGTTTTAGAAACGGGTAATGTTCAAGAAATTGAAAAATTATTGACTGAATTTTCTGTTGAGAAAACCATTTTATCTTCTGTTATACATCATGATAAAGCCATAGAAACCCTACTTGCTAAAAAAACTAAGTTTCACTTACTAGGACCAGCCACTAAAATTAATTTTACTACTCCGGTGGGTAAGCCTGAAACCATTGGTGCGGACCGTCTAGCCTTAATTGCTGCCGCTGTTGACCAATTCCCTCATGAACATAATTTAGTCATCTCCTTGGGCACCTGTATTACCTATAATTTTATCAATAATACCCATGCTTTTTTAGGGGGCAGCATCTCTCCGGGTATGCAAATGCGCTTCAAAGCAATGCATGAGCAAACTGCTCTTTTGCCCCTCATTAGCCCCTCCAACGAGTTCCCCTTGGTCGGTTATGACACTAAAACCAATATCCTTAGCGGAGTCATTTTGGGCATGGCAGCCGAAATTGATGGCATTATTACAGCCTATGAGCAGAAATATGGCAAATTTAACGTGCTATTAACCGGTGGAGACATTTCTTATTTTGTGCCTCATTTAAAAAAGAGGATATTTGCCGACCAAAATTTAATATATAAAGGACTGTATGCTATTTGCGAAAAAAATAATTAGGTTAACCCCCTTTCTAGGTTTAGTTTGTTTTATTACCCCAACTAAGGCTCAAATCAATTCCCCATTTTCTAGGTATGGATTAGGCACCGAAGTCGTGAACGGACAAAATACAACCAGTCAGGCATTGGGTGGTTTTTCTGCTGCTTACACTTCTTCTATGAATGGAAGTTTTGGGCAAAGTGTCAATTTTAACAACCCTGCTTCTTACGGTACTATTTATATGACCACTTTTGATTTAGGAATGAATTTCAATAACAATACTTTAAAGAAATTATCAGCACCTACTGGCAGAGAACAATCTACTTACTTAAGTCCTAATTATATTGTAGTTGGCTTACCCTTGGATAAAAATAAAAAATCAGGTATGGCATTTGGATTAAGACCTGTCTCTCAAATAAATTACGCAGTGAACGAAACAAAAAAGATTTCTTCTGGCGATACCATTTTTAATAATTATATCGGACAAGGTGGCTTGAACCAAGTGTTTTTAGGTTTTGGTAAGGCTTGGAAATACTTAAGCGTAGGGGTTAATACTGGTTATAATTTAGGACGTAGAAAAATTGAAAATATAAAATCATTTCAAAACAGTACCGATTCAAATTATTTTTTCCAATCTACTTCCAATACCAATACCTACTTCCAATACCAATACTGTTTTTGGAGGCGTCTTTTTTCAAGGAGGCTTGCTAGGTGAATTCCCAATATATAAAATACAAAAAGGGAAAGGGGTTCAAAAAACAGAATACTCCTTAAGTTATGGCGCTACTGCTAGTTTGGATCAAACCATGAAAGGCAAACAAGATCTAGTGCGCTCAACCGGTAGTTTTACAGCTAGTACTTCTACCCCTTTAGATACGGCCATCTCTATTAAAAATGTCAAAGGCAATGTGGTTATACCAGCAAAGTATACTTTTGGTCTAGCCTTGCATAAAAAGCAGTATGATACCCGAGGAAATTATGACCAGTGGGTAATAGGTATTGAATATAATAGCGCTGCATGGAAAGACAAGTATAGTTTTTATGGACAAACAGATGTGCTTTCTAATTCTTCCATGCTTCGTGTAGGTGCGCAGTTTTGTCCTAATGCCTTCAACTATGAAAGTTATTGGTCTACAGTGACTTACAGAGCAGGATTTTATACAGGTACAGACTATTTAAACATAGACAATAAAGGCTTAAAAATAGCTGCTTTGACGATGGGATTAGGTCTGCCTATTAGAAAATATCGTTCATACGATTACCAATTTACTTTACTAAATTTAGCATTGCAAGTAGGCCAAAGAGGCTCTGGAGTCAATGATTACAAAGAAAACTTTGTACAATTTACTTTAGGTTATAGCTTGAGCGATGTTTGGTTTAATAAACGTAAATATGATTAATACCTCATTATATAAAAATACTAAACTAGCAGTTGCCTTACTAAGTAGCTGCTTTTTTATGATGGCTTGTGAAAACAATGTCAACGAAGTGCAAGCATTAGGCTCGCGCATTGGAGGTATTGATGTGGGCAAAGATGTTTCTATTTTTATTAGTACCGAAGGGAAGATGACGGCAAAACTAATGGCCCCATTAATGAATAAATATTTAATCGATAGCGGAAAGATGGTTGAATTTCCAAGTACCCTTAAAGTAGATTTTTACAAGGACAGCTTGCATATTGAAAGTAAACTCACTGCCAACTACGCGAATTATAAAGAAGCAGAGAACAAAATATTTTTAAGGGACAATGTAGTAGTATATAATGTACTGGGAGATACTTTATGGTGCAAGGAAATGATCTGGGATCAAATTACCAATAAGTTTACTACCGATAAAGAAGTGATTGTAAAACAGCACAATCCCATTTCCAAAACTTATGGCATAGGATTTGAAGCCAATCAAAATTTAACTGATATAAAAATTTTTAAACCACAGGCCAATAGCTATGCTATTATCTCAGACTCTGCTGGTATTAATACAAAAAAATAGATACAAAAAAAATAATAGCTATGGAATATAGAAAAATGGGTAAAACAGGATTACAACTAAGTACACTTAGTTTTGGAAGCTGGGTTACTTTTCATAAACAAATTAACGATGGCATTGCCGATGAACTAATGGGTATTGCCTATGATGCAGGCGTTAATTTTTTTGATAATGCAGAAGTATATGCAGCCGGTGAGAGTGAGAAAATGATGGGCCGTGTATTAAGTAAAAAAAACTGGGATAGAACTTCTATTGTACTTTCTTCTAAGGCTTATTTTGGCTGGAGAGGAAAAGCAAACAAACCCAATCAAACAGGACTTAGTAGAAAGCATTTAACAGAAGCCTGTCATGAAGCCTTGAAAAGATTAGAAACAGACTATCTAGATCTTTACTATTGTCACAGACCAGATAAAACTACCCCTATTGAAGAAGTGGTTCAAACTATGAACACGCTTATTCAACAAGGAAAAATTTTATACTGGGGCACCAGCGAGTGGAGTGGCGTTGAAATTATGGAAGCCCACCGAGTAGCGGCTGCACAACATTTAATAGGACCCTCTGTTGAACAACCTCAATACAATTTATTTGAGCGTGCTAAAATGGAGAATGAATACTTGGAGATATTTAAGAATGTTGGGATGGGCACTACCATTTGGAGTCCTTTAGCATCAGGGCTTTTAACTGGTAAATACAAT
>JBEGKS010000281.1:0-3329 GCA_041183945.1 Bacteroidota bacterium
GGTTGATGGCAATAGGTTTTATACCTATAAAAAAACTCCGCATCAGACTATCATTAAGGGCGATGGGCTATATGCCAATATAGCCGCGGCCAGTATCCTGGCTAAAACCGCGCGTGATAGTTGGATGCAAAAATTACATAAGAAGTACCCGCAGTATGGTTGGGATAAAAATAAAGGATACGGGACTGCCGCGCACCGCGCGGCCATCGCCCAACATGGTTTATGTTTCGAACATCGAAAAAGTTTCAAAATACTACCAGCACAACTAAGTTTGTTGTAGTGCGCACTTTAATACTCCCAAACACCCAGGCCTTGGCGCAGTAATACATATTCGTCGGTAGTGCAATCAATCACAGTAGAAGGTATAATACCGCCAATGCCTCCATCTACGACCATATCAATTTGATTGCTCCAGTGTTCATAAATAATTTCAGGATCGGTATAGTCTTCTACATTTTCTCCAGGGAAAGAAGCAGATAAAATAGGATGGCCTAAAGTTGCAATAATAGAAAGCGCAATTTTATTATTGGGGATACGCAAGCCAATTGTTTTTTTCTTTGATTGTAAAATTTTAGGTACTTGTTTGCTTGCAGGTAAAATGAAAGTAAAGGGGCCAGGCAAAGTTTTTTTCAAAATTCTATATAAAACATTGTCTATACTTTTAGCATAAGTACTCAAATCACTTAAATCTGCGCAAATAAAACTAAGCTGCGCTTTTTCTCCACAGCTTCATGATGCAAAATGGAACAACCAAGCCCATAAATAGTATCCGTTGGATAAGCAATAATACCACCGTCATCTAAACATTCTTTAACCATAGTAAGTTGTCTAGCTTGCGGATTTTCGGGATGTATTCTAATTAGCATAAAGTGTATACTACAAATTTACCCATTTTTATTCCAATCAATTTTATATTAATTTGTATAAAACAAGGCCATGTTTAGTATAGTATATCTCGAAGAAAAAATAATAACAAGACATTCTTTTCAACTTGCAGTTGAAAAACAAGAAGAATGTAAAGTTATTTTTAGCACTGGCGATATTCAAGCGTTTTGTACATTTTTAAAAGAAGATAAACGCATGCCCGACTTATGCATAATCGCCGATAGCTATAATTATTTAGAACTTCTCACTGTTATCAAGGCCATCAAGGCAAAGGGGAAATACCCCTTTATATTATTAAAATCGGATGCTAAGTTTATAAAGTCTATTTGCTTTTTAATGAAAAACGGATTGCAAGGAATGTTTTTTACCGACGAGCCCTTAATAGATTTAAAACATTGTGTCAGAAATAAAACACGATTTCATTTATCGGCCGATAAGTCTAAAATAATTACTAGTAATATTTTAAAAGAGATTACCATTCGGGAATTAAATTATAATAGAAAACCTTTAACTAAAAATGAAATACGCTTTATTCAAGAGTGTAGCAAGGATTTAAGCTACGAACAAGTAGCACAGGCACTTCAAAAAAGTGTGAACACCATTTATGGCTATAGAGATAGGGTTTTTAGAAAACTACAAGTAAAGCAGCGAACCGCCATGGTCATGACTGCCCTTAAAAGAAACTACATCGATTTATAGGCTAATGTAATTTGACTTGCACTAAAATATTAAAGGACAATAATACTCAAAAAAATAAGCCTCTTTTGAAGGCTTATTTAAATATGATCTAAGTAATTAATTTAGGCTTATTTAATCTCCCAAGTCTCTTTACCACGAATTAATTTATCTAAATCTCCAGCGCCTTTTGCTAAAGCTTCTTCAATTTGTAAGCTCATCATTTGCTCGTAGCAAGGACGGTCATTGGTATAGAATACACCAAATGGTCTTGGGAAATTAGCACCCTCTTCAGAAGGGTTATCAAATAAACGCGTTAAAATTTGCGCTTTGTAAAAATCTTTTTCATCGTGAATCCACATATCATCAGCACTGTATTTAGCACCAATTTCTACTACTTCAGGACGAATACCATCAAAACGAATTCCTTTCTCCCCATTTGCACCAAAAGTTAATGGCTTACCTTGTTCAACATATAAACCATGTACTTGCTTGGTTGCTTTTTCTGTGAAAATTTCAAAAGCACCATCGTTGAAAATATTACAGTTTTGATATATCTCTAAGAAAGAAGTTCCTTGATGTTGTTCAGCACGCGCAATCATTGTTTGCATATGCTTAGGATCACGATCCATAGTACGTCCTACAAAACTAGCATCGGCACCTAAAGCCAATGCAGCAGGATTAAATGGATGATCAATACTTCCGTGCGGAGAACTCTTGGTAATTTTATTTACTTCAGAAGTAGGAGAATATTGACCCTTTGTTAAACCATAAATTTGGTTATTGAACACTAAAAAATTAACATTTAAATTTCTTCTCAACATATGAATGGTATGGTTACCACCAATACTCATTGAATCTCCATCACCCGCCACAATCCATACGCTTAATTCAGGACGGCTTGCTTTTAAACCACTCGCAATAGCTGTGGCACGACCATGGATAGAGTGCATTCCATAAGTATTCATATAATAAGGGAAACGGCTACTACAACCGATACCACTAATGATCACAATATTTTCTTTAGGAACGCCAATTGTTGGCATTACTCTTTGCACAGAGGCTAAAATGGAATAATCTCCACAACCAGGGCACCAACGCACTTCTTGGTTTGGCTGTTAGGGCAGCTACTGTGCTTTCAACGGTTTCAGTCGACATATCTATTCTATTATTAATTAGGATGCAAAACTACATAAAGAAGGCCAATTTTACTAGTTAAAATGGCAATTTTGAGGCTTAAAAACCCATTTTTTGGAGAAAATCTTGCACAGACCCTTATTTCACCTGCCTACCCTTCCAGGTATAGGTTCTTATTTGGCCAAAAAGACCCGCAAGTAAAGTATAGGTAATATGTAAGGGTTGATACAATAAGAAATAGCGAAGCCCTTTTTCTAAAAAGTAAAACTTGGCCACAGGGTCTAAAAAATAGAGTTCAAAAAAAGTTTTAAATGCAATGGCAATAAAAAAAGATTGATAATGCCCCATTAATAAAATAACTAAAAAACTAAAATTATACACATACACTAAAAGCAAAACCCAGAATATAGAACTGTCGTCATAAAAACGTGCCTTACTAGACCAACGAATTCTTTGCATCATAAAATCTTTCCAATTTTGCATGGTCTTGGTAAATACAATCGCATTGGGATGAAATAAATATCCAATTCTATTAGATAAAGTTTTTTTCATTTTATGCATTAAGAACATGTCATCACCACTGGCAATATGATCTACACCTTGGTAACCTCCTACTGCAATAAAGGCCGATT
>JBEGKS010000282.1:0-3058 GCA_041183945.1 Bacteroidota bacterium
GTATTAATATTGAAGAATTTTATTCTCAAAACATAATGGTTTGGGGTTTAGCCGCAATACCTGTAGTCGCTACATATTTAATTCAAACCAATGCTCAATTAATTAATAAGGTATCTCCTATAATTGCCAAAATATTTACGCCCTTGGTATGTGTTAATTTGTTTATTTACTTAGTAGCCATGATTTACACCAAAAAGTATCCATACCAGGACCGAAATTTACTTTTACTATTTAATGTATTATTAATGGGCGTGATGGCTTTAATTTTATTTTCTGTAGCAGAAGCCGGGAAAAATGCTAAAAGTAAATTTAATTTAATAATCTTATTTGCTTTATCGGTTTTAACTATTATCGTAAACTCTATAGCGCTTGCTGCTATTAGCTTTCGTTTAATTGAATTTGGTATATCTCCCAATAGAATTGCAGTGCTTGGTGGCAACCTTTTAATATTTATTAATTTAGTGTTAGTATGCTATAAATTATTTTTAGCCAGTTTTAAAAATGCAGGCATAGAAGACATTGAAAGAAGCATTGCAAGCTACCTACCTGTTTATGCTATATGGACTGGCTTAATGGCTTTTTTAATTCCACTTCTATTTCAATTTAAATAAGATTCATATTGTATGAATATAAAAGTAGGCAGTTATATAAGTAAACTAAAAACTTGGAAGGCAGAAATGGAAGCTTTAAGGGCCATTTTGCATGCATTTCCACTTACCGAAGAATTAAAATGGGGTAAGCCTTGTTATGCTTTTGAAAATTCTAATATTATTATTATTCAAGGGTTTAAAGAATATTGTGGTCTCTTGTTTTTTAAAGGGGCCTTATTAAAAGATGTAAAAGGCTTGTTGGTGAAGCCAGGAGAAAACACCCAAGGAGGCCGGCTTATAAAATTTAAGACTATTCAAGAAATAACCAAGATGAAGGCCTCTATCAAATCCTATATTAAAGAAGCTATTGAAGTTGAAAAATTAGGTTTGAAAATAGAGCCCATGGAAAAAGAGCTTGTTTTACCTGATGAATTACTGGCAATATTTAAAAAGAATGCGACTTTCAAAAAAGCATTCAACGCATTAACACCTGGAAGACAAGAACTAAGACTCACTTTAATCAGCCTGCTCAGAAGGTCAAGAGAAACTAGAATAGAAAAGTACAAAAAACAAATTTTGGATGGCAAGGGCATAAATGACTGTACCTGCGGTTTGTCCCAAAAAATGCCCTACTGCGATGGTTCTCATAGACAGCTTAAATAAGTCCTTTTGATGAAGTTAATTTATTGTTTATATTGCTATAGCTATTAAAAATAATAAAATACAACTTATGAAAAACGACAGTGCAAATTCAAGAAGAAAATTTTTACAACAAATTGGCGCGACTAGTTTATTAGCAGCCGCTTCTCCTTTTTCTTCCATGGCAGCAACTGCCAATGCAGAAGAGCGTATATTAACTTATGAACGTAAAATTTCATCCAATGATAAAATACGCATTGGTGTAATTGGATATGGCGTACAAGGCCATTTCGATTTAAGAACAGCCTTAAAAGTACCTGGCGTTGAATTAGCAGGCATTTGTGATTTATACAATGGCAGATTAGAAAATGCAAAAGAACAATTTGGCAAAGAATTGTATACCACTAATAATTATAAAGACTTACTAGATAAAAAAGATATTGATGCTGTATTAATTTGCACAACCGATGTATGGCATGCGCGCATTACGTTAGACGCCTTAGCCAAAGGCAAGCATGTGTATTGTGAAAAACCAATGGTGTATAAAATTAGTGAAGGTTACCCTGTAATTGAAGCTGCTAAAAAATCGGGTAAGGTTTTGCAAGTAGGTAGCCAAAGAGTAAGTAGTATTGGTTATGCAAAAGCAAAAGAATTATTAGCTGCTGGTGAAATTGGAGAATTGAATATGGTGAATGCAGTGTATGATAGACAAAGTTCCATTGGCGCTTGGGAATACACCATACCAAAGGATGCCAATGCAATGACAACCAATTGGGATACTTTTATTGAAGCCACAGAAAAAATGGCATTTGATGCAAAGAAATTTTTCTGGTGGAGAGCCTTTAAAGAAGTAGGTACAGGCGTTGCCGGTGATTTATTTATACATTTATTAAGTGGTTCGCATTTTATTACCAATTCAAAAGGCCCAGAAAATATTTATAGCACAGGGCAGTTCAGTTATTGGAAGGACGGAAGAAATTTGCCAGATGTAATGTCGGGTGTATTACAATATCCAAAAACAAAAGAGCATGCTACTTTCTTAATGACCTTGCAAGTAAATTTCATTAGCGGTACAGGTGGCCAAGAAGTTATTAGACTTATTGGTTCTGAAGGTTTAATTGAAGTGAGTGGCAATAACATTACTGTAAAACATAGCTTAATGCCTGAGGCACCTGGTTTTGGTGGCTACGATTCTTTATTTACATTCTCTAAGAGCATGCAAGAAGAAATGCAAAAAGACTATGATGCAAAATGGACAATGGATCAAAGAAAGAGAAAAACAAAAGAAGATATTTTATTCAAAGCACCCATCGGCTACGACGATCATCTAGACCATTTTACCAATTTCTTTGATTCAGTTAGAACCGGAAAGCCAGTAGTGGAAGATGCCGCCTTTGGATTTAGGGCAGCAGCACCTGCATTATCTTGCAACGAAAGTTATTTTAGCAAAAAAATAATTCATTGGGATCCGATTAACATGAAGTTGAAATAAAACATGAGCGATTGTACCATAAGAGCCATTAGTATTAGCGACCTACCCCAATTACAAAAAATTGGCAAAACCACTTTTGCTGAAACTTTTACAGAACATAATATAAAAGAGGATTTAGATAAATACTTGGAAGAAAGCTTTTCAAATGAAAAACTAAGTTCGGAATTAAATAACCCTCATTCTTCTTTTTATTTTGCAGAAATAGAGAATAATGTATTGGGGTATTTAAAAATAAATTTTGGCGCTTCTCAAACAGAATTAAAAGACAATGAGGCGCTTGAAATTGAAAGAATATATGTGCTACAAGCATTTCATGGTAAAAAACTGGGTCAAGCAC
>JBEGKS010000283.1:0-3702 GCA_041183945.1 Bacteroidota bacterium
TTTTTTACTTATGGAGGCTATCAACAAACTATTAATTTTGGATCCGAAGTAAAATCAGCTAAGACCATGCAAAGAGGAATTGTGGTGGGTATACTAGTAGTGCTGTCTTTATACTTAGCCATTAACTATACTTATATTCAAGTAATAGGTTTTGATCAAATGAAAAATGCCAATGCTATTGGTTCTTTATTATTTGAAGCTTGGTTTGGAAAATTCGGTGCCAAAGTTTTTGATTTTGCCATGGTCTTAAGTGTACTTGCCTATGTGAATGTCATATTAATGAGTAACCCGCGTGTCATGTTTGCCATGAGCGAGGATAAAGTACTACCTGCTATTTTTCAAAAGAAGCATCCTAAAACCGATGCGCTGGTTCCTGGCTTAACTGTATTTGCAATTACTACAATACTAGTTACATTTTTTGGTAAAGGTGTTGATGACGTACTTAGCTTCAGTATCTTTTTAGATTGTATGGGCATGAGCACTTCGGCCGCTACCTTACTTATATTAAGAAGAAAAAATCAGGGCGATAGCGCAGTTACTGGAGCATTAAGGAAGTGGACACCTATTTTCTGTGTGGTTTTTGTGCTATCCTATGCCTTGGTAGCCTGTGCGGTGGTGATTGATAAGCCTTATTCGGCCTTAACTGCCATTATTCTACTATGCATTGTACTTATATTATATAGAGTCTTTTATTATAAGCCTAAGCACTAAATGGCTTATTTATGACTAAAAAACCTAATTTATAGCCTTTCATCGTTGCTAATGGCTGTTCAGCGCTTGCCTTTTCCGTCTGTCTAAAAATTACTGAACTAGGCCTTTATGTACTATTTTTGTACTGTAAAAAGAGTTCTAACAATACATTACATGAAATACATAATAACTATAAGCTTATTTTTCTCCTCCATTAGCTTGATGGCACAAGAACCTACTCAGTGGGATCTAAGATCTTGTGTGGAGTATGCCATTCAGCATAATATCTCTGTTCAGCAAGCGGATGTGCAGGCAAGGCTTGCCAAACTACAGGCAGAATTGGCTAAATCCAACCGACTACCCACAATTAGTGGTTCAACAGGCATGGGTCTAAGATTAGGCCGTTCAATTGACCCTACCACCAATGGCTTCTCTAACACTCAATTTTTGTACAACAATTTTGGAGTGAACTCAATTTTTGTATAATAATTTTGGAGTAAACGGAGGTATGCAATTATTCAATGCAGGCAGGTTGAAAAACAGTGCCGATGCCAGCAGTTTAAGTTGGTTTGCAAGTGAAACCGATAAGCAAACCATTTCCAATGATATTTCATTGAACGTGGCTACCTTCTATTTACAAATATTATCGGCAATTGAGCAAACTGAAATTGCGAAAATTCAAATACAACAAACAAAGGAACAATTAGCTGCCACTGCTAAAAGAGTGGAAGTGGGTTTATTGCCTGAATTAAATTTATTAGAATTAGAAACACAGTTAGCGAATGATAGTAGTAGTTATATCTCTGCTATTTCTAATGTGCAACAAGGCAAATTAAATTTAATGGCCTTATTAAACTTAGACGCATCTCAAAATTTTGAAATTGTAGCGCAACCGGTTGATCAAATTAAATTACAATCCTTCGCGGATTTACAACCTGATTATGTATTTAATTATGCCTCTCAAAATTTACCGAATGTAAAGCGGCTTCTTTAAGAGTGAAGGCGGCACAAAAAAATACTTTAGTAGCTAAGGCAAGTTTTTATCCAACTATTAGTTTTGGGTACAACTTAACTTCTTATCAGAGTAACGGATTTAGTTCACCTACTGCCACGTCCCCTTTTGTATCTGTGAATAACACCAAGTATTATGTTCAATCACCCATTTTCACCCCTGTTTCTTCAACAAGAAATTGGAGTACAGTATGGAATGGTTGGAATACACAAGTAGGTAATAACTTTGGTCAAAGTGTGGGCTTACAAATGTCCATTCCAATATTCAATGGCAATCAATCTAAAATTGCGTACAAGCAATCTAAATTGAATTTGCAAAATGTAACCTTACAAGAAGAGAATACGCAACGTAAGTTGAAACAAGATATTTACGCGGCCTATACCAATGCAGTAGTTTCTTTTAATAAGTTGAGTGCTACTCAAAAAGCATTGAACGCTGCTGAAAAAACTTATCAATTTGCAAGCAAAAGATATGAGTTAGGATTACTAGGCACGATAGAATTATTAAACAATCAAAATAACTACCTAAAAGCGAAAGTAAATTTTAAAACTGCTCAATACGAGTATGTATTTAGAATTAAATTATTAGAGTTTTATAAAGGGGAAGCATTAACATTATAATTAGAAAATTAAGCAGTAAAAATAAATACAATGAATAAGAAATTAATTTGGATAAGCGTTGGAGTAGTAGCCGTTATAGCGCTTTTAGTTGGATTAAAAAAAGCAGGCGTGATTGGTAAGGTAGATGGCACTGAAGTGACTACTGAAAAAGTTCAATTAAGAACTATTACCGAGTCGGTGAATGCAAGTGGTAAAGTATATCCTGAAGTGGAAGTAAAAGTAAGTCCAGATATCTCTGGTGAGATTGTAAACTTATTTGTTGAAGAAGGAGACAAGGTTACTAAAGGACAAGTACTGGCTAAAATTTATGCCGATATTTATTCTTCTCAAAGAGACCAGGTAACAGCAAGTGTAAACCAAGTAAAGGCGCAATACGAAAACGTAAAAGCGGCATTAAGTGGTTTGAAAACTGCTTATGACAATAGTAAAGCAACCAACGAGCGTTATAAAAAATTATTTGCCGACAAAATTGTTTCAAGATCTGAATACGAGCAAACTGAACAAGCTTTTCGTTCTGCAGAGTCTTCTTATAATTCAGCAAAAGAGTCTATTAAAAGTGGAGAAGCGCAAATTCAAGGTGTAAGAGCGCAATTGGCAAGAGCTGAAAAAGATCTAGCCCGAACTATCATTACTTGTCCAATGGACGGTATTATTAGTTTAATGAACGTTAAGAAAGGGGAGCGTGTGGTAGGAACAGCTCAAATGACGGGTACTGAAATGATGCGTGTAGCCGATATGAAAAGTATTGAAGTAAGAGTAGATGTGGGAGAGAATGATATTACTAAAGTTAAATTAGGCGATACTGCTTTAGTAGAAGTAGATGCTTATAATAATAGAAAGTTTAAAGGCATAGTTTATAAAATTGCCAACCCAATTACTTCTACTGCAAATACGGCAAGTTCATCTGCTGAAGTAGCTAATTATAAAGTACATATTAGATTACTTGCTGAAAGCTATACCGACTTGGTAAAAGACAATAATATTTTTCCTTTCAGACCAGGTATGACAGCAAGTGCTGATATTCAAACCAAATCAAAAGTGAATGTGGTAACTGTTCCTTTGAATGCTGTTACAACTAGAGATAAAGACGGTCAAGGAAAAGATACAAAAGTAGGTGCTGTAAAAGCAGATGATAAGCCTGCAGACAATGCGAATGCTTCGAAAGATGAAGAATTATCAGAAGTGGTATTTGTTTTAGGCAAGGACAATAAAGTGAAAATGGTGAAAGTGAAAACCGATATTCAAGACCTTAACTATATTGAAATTATTGGTTTAAAAGTAGGAGACGAGGTTATTACAGGGCCTTATAGCATCGTAAGCAAGACCTTAAAAGACGGCACCCTTGTAAAAGTGGTAACGAAGGAGAAGCTTTTTGAAGAA
>JBEGKS010000284.1:0-3221 GCA_041183945.1 Bacteroidota bacterium
GCACTGGAGGTTTAGTTTACTCTTTAATTGGAGAGGCTGATAATCAAGCTAATAATACAGGTATATTTAATTTTTGCTCATACTGCTTTTGAAAGGCAAAGGCTTCTTCGGTGCTACAGTCTTCAGTATGAATACCCACGGCAATTACTTTTGAACCTAATTTTTCTATAATCTCAATTTCCGATTCAACGCTTGGAATAGATCCCCATTTTTCATCGTGGTCGAAATATTTACGCTTAGGGGCAAATAATAATATGACATGTTTAGCATTGCCTGATATTAATAACTCAATACCACAAGGGCCGCTTGGGTTTCTTAAAGAAGATTGACCTTCTAGGAAAATAAAATCGGGTTGCGTTTCTTTCCAACAACTAACAATGGCATTTTCTAATTCCCCAGAAACAAAGTCGTTTAATGTTGAATCAAAAACAAACCCATATTTACCCCCTTGCAACCAACCTGTTTGTCCTGTATAAATCATATGGGCCTTGAGTCCGTCTGCTTCACAGGCCTGTCTTAGCATTCTAGCGGTAGTTCTTTTACCCATGGCGCAATCCATGCCTATCACAGCTATGATAGGCGCTGTTACTTTATAAATATCTCCAGTCCAAAAACTAAGTTGCTCTCTGGTTTTAGGTTTTCTTACATCTATTAACTGCACGCCTTTTTCTTTAGCAAGCGCTACTATCTCAGGCTTCTCATTTAAATATTCATGTAAACCATTTACGATAGATAACCCTGCATGAATAGCTTCAATAATAGTAGTTAACATATTACCCGGTAATCTTCCTCCCACTGTGGCCACTCCAATAACTAAAAATTGAATATCAGTAACTGAACTTATTGCAGTGCTTAAATTTTCAAACACGGGTATATTTCTGTTTTTACCGTCTAATAAAGTACCCGCATCTTGTCCAGCAGTTTCAGCACAGTCTACCACGCCTTTAATGGTAAAGCGTTCTGTACCTCTTATAAGTCCATGTGCTGTTTTAGCATCTAGTGCTTTCAATAAACCATTCGTTAATACAATTGCATTATTCATCTTGATAACCTTTCTTTTAATTTAAAATTTATTTTCTTTTGAGATTTATTTTCTTTTGATAAGCACCCCTGGGTAGTTACCAGTAGCTTTTTGATTTTGATAAGTAAGTTGTCCATTAATCCAAACCATTTCAATACCAGTAGATAAGGCTGTGCTATTTTGAATAGTAGCATTATCTTTTACAGTGGCTGGATTCAATAAAACTAAATCGGCATAATTACCTGCTGCAATAATACCTCTATCTGTAATGCCTAAATGCTTAGCAGTTAAGCCTGTCATTTTATGAATGGCATTTTCTAATGAAATAATTTTATCTTCTCTTACATATTTTCCTAAGACTCTTGTAAACTGCCATCCGAACATATATTCGTATAAGGCCATGCCATTAAATTAGCAATGTCTTTTTCAATCATTGACTTGGCTGCAATAGCTTCTACTGTTCCTTTAAAATTGGGATTCTTTTCTTTAAAGTCAGCTGCAATAGCAATTAATGCCATTAAAGTAACAGATGGTTTTTCATTTCTCATAGCTGCAATGGCTGCAAGTGTTTTACCTCTGTAGGCTTCAACAGGTGCATACTTCACTAAATAAGATTCATTCGCATCAAAGGTATGATTCACGGCAAACTCTGCACTTACCGGATTGGTATAATCTCTGGTTGGAAATAAAACTCTTAAGGTGGAGTTCCAATAAGTATAAGGATATATATCTGCTGTAATATTTATTCCTTCGGCTCTTGCTTTTTCTAATTTTGCAATTAAGGCCTTGGAAGTTTCCCAATCATCTTTTTTAGCAATTTTAATATGTGAAATTTGCACGGGCATTTTAGTGATTCTTCCAATTTCAATAATTTCATCAATGGCGTCTTGGAATCTAATATCTTCACTTCTGATATGACTCATATATCTTGACTTAGCCGCTGCAGCAACTTTTGCTAGTTGTATTACTTCATCTTTGCTTGAAAAAAAGGCTTGCTCATATTCAAGTCCAGTAGATAAACCCAATGAACCTTTGTCTAATTCTTTTTGTAAAATAATTTTCATTTTATCTATCTCAGCTTGTGTTGCCTCTCTATACACATCATTTTCACCCATTACTTCCTCTCTAATAGTTCCTTGACCTGTATAGTTCCCTACATTCACTGCCATTGAATGCTCTTTGAACATTTTAGCAATCGTATCCATTGCATAACTGCCTCCATCCTGACCTATAATAATAGTAGTAATGCCTTGGCTATTGGTAGGTATCGCCTCCGGATGATCATCCAAGTCTCCAAAATGATGACTATGAGAATCAATGAAACCAGGCGCTAAGACAAGGCCATGACCATCTATTACCTTTTCATTTTGATTGGCTTTTAATGCCCCTACTTGTATAATTTTCTTCCCTTGTATTCTTACCGAGGCACTATAAGCAGGCTTACCTGTACCATCTATTAATTGCACATTCGTAATGAATTGTGTTGGTTCTGTGTTGCTATTTTTTTGCGCAAATAATTCAGTACTTATTGTTACTAACAATAAAAAAGAAAATAAACTTATAAATTTTGTATACATTTTAATTAAATTATTAATTACCAAAAACGAATATACATAGCAGCTACTAATCCAAGAACAATAATCACCATTGCTAAATTGGCATTGCTTAATGTATACTTAGTACCATCTTCTATTAAATCGTTTTCATGTTTTTGTCCGCTCTTATCTAATAAACTTACTAGCACAATCGTAATCATGGTAAAGGCAAATACCCATCCCATTTGAATTAAATAAGGAATTTCAAATCCGCCATGTCCATTAGAGTAAGCTGTATATAAAATAGTTTCACTTCCTGCAATGCCCACAATAAACTTATCAAATACAATAGATAAAATAACGCCTACAATAATTCCAGTAATAGCCGCTTTTGAAGTTGCTTTTTTCCAAAAGAAGCCTAATAAGAAAACAGGGAAGATAGCAGGAGAAATATACCCTGTATATTTTTGAATAAATTCAAAGCCGCCTTTTCCACCAATACCTAAAGCATCGTTCCAGTTAATAACAATAGCAATGATTAAAGAAATTATAATAATAATGCGTCCTGTTGTTACAATTTTAGTGTCGGAGGCCTCTCTATTAATATATTTTTTATAAATATCTAAAGAATAAATAGTAGAAATACTATTGGCCTTACCAGCTAA
>JBEGKS010000285.1:0-2726 GCA_041183945.1 Bacteroidota bacterium
AATTGAATACAGTCGGCACCGCGAACACCTTTTCCAACTTCTGAGACCTGGTCAAAAGGAAAGCTAGTTTTAAGTAATTCTTCCAACAATAATTCTTGTACTTCCCCTTGCATTTGCATACTGCCTTGTTCTGCTTTGCGACGCATTTCTTCGGCTAGTTTGCGTTGGTCTTCTAATTGCTTTTCCAACTCTTTCACTTTTAGCACATGCTCTTGGTCTTTAATAGACAAGCGTTCTGCTTCTTCCTTTTGTATTTGTGCTTTTAAACTTTCTCTTTCGGTATTTAATTTTCTTTGTAATTCTAATTCCAGTTCAGCTTCCTTGGCTTGTATGGCTTGTACTTGTTTTAAGAATTCTAATTCTTTTTGTCTGAACTCATTTACCTGCTTGCTCATATTGGCTTCGTTGTCTATAAAGATTGATCTGCCAGGAAAACTGGATGAGATATTCCGGATCAAAACAGGAACTGATACAGGTTCTGAATTTTTGTTTTTTGTTCGGCTAATAAAGCGCTTGTTTCTTCTTCTTTCTTTTTTTGCCAGTCGGTCATTTTACCGCGCAGTTCTTTTTCCACTTCTTCTCTAATAGCATCGGTAGGCTCGAAGTTGTGTTGACATTTTGGGCAGGTTACGTTGTAATTGGACATGTTACAAATATAATAAAATAAAAATTTAGATTAGCTCACTTTTGACACAGCTTCGAAGCAAAAAACCCCGTCATTTTTATGACAGGGTTTGTGCGGAAGAGGAGATTCGAACTCCCACGCCCGGGTATGGGCGCTACCACCTCAAGGTAGTGCGTCTACCAATTTCGCCACCTCCGCGGTCGAATTGCAAATGTACAAAAAATGAGTCCCGAGTGATGCCCGGGACTCTTATAAATATCAATCTTAATGAAGATTATAAAGAAGCAATCACATCATTTCCAGAACGAACATAGTCTGCATTTTTTCAGAACGAACATAGTCTGCATTTTTTGCAGCTTCTGCCATTTTAATACAAGTTTCCGCACTTGTTCTTGCACCTTTTTTATCGCCTAATTCTTTTTGCGCTTTTGCTTTTAAAAGAAATAACCAATAAGCAGTGGGTGTAGACTCAATGGCTTTGTTTACACTAGCTAATGCTTTTGCATAATCTTTATCCATATCAAAATAGAAATTAGCTGCTGCTTGGTAAGCGGCACCTGTTACGCTGGCACCTGAAGTAGAAGCTTCTACTTGTTTACGAATAGTCGATTTAATATCTGTTTTAATAGTAATGTTTACCATAGTTTTAGCCCACTTTAAAGAAATAGTAGCTGTCTCTGGTGTAATATTTCCAACACCGATTGTAAATGTTTCAGTGTTATTGCTTGTCATTTCAGGCTTCACTTTTAAACGCACTACATCTTCTGCTTCTTTGTATTCAAAACTTCCCCAACCTTTAGAGTTCGTATTGAAAATAATAGTCCACTCATTTTCACCTGGTATGGTAAATAAACCATAAGAACCAGCCGCTAAAGTTTTATCTCCAATAGTTACAGGATCTGAAAAAGTTACCTTGGTGGCTGCATTTGCGCCAGTTCTCCAAACAACACCAGTAGGTGCTAATAAACTACCATTTCCAAAAGCCGCACGGCCTTTAAGACCTGGTCTTGAATAAACGATTTCAATTTTTCCTAATCCAAAATCTTGAATAAGCGTTTGAGTAGGACTAGCTGCTGGCATTTTAATTTGTGCTGTAGCAGTCAAGCTTAATAATGTAGTTAAAACAAAAAGTATTTTTTTCATGTGCAATTTTTTAGACAACAAACCTAGTTTATTTCTAGGTAGTAAATGTGTATTTTTTGTTATTTTTTAAAGGCGGGATGGAAGCGATCTAAGGTATCTCTAAGGTATTCTCTATTGATGTGCGTGTAAATTTCTGTGGTGGTTATACTTTCATGACCTAACATTTCTTGAACCGCTCTTAAGTCGGCACCACCTTCCACTAAATGGGTGGCAAAGGAATGTCTAAAGCTATGGGGTGATATCGATTTTTTAATACCCGATTTTAAAATAAGGTCTTTAATGATATAAAATATCATCACCCTGCTAAGACCCTTGCCACGGTTATTTAAAAACAAAATGTCTTCACAGTTTTTGGCAGGTGTTTGATGAATACGAATAGTGTCTTTATAAATTTTAATAAACTTTATGGCATCTGATCCAATGGGAATTAATCTTTCTTTATCGCCTTTCCCAATCACTCTTATAAAGCCAACATCTAAATACAAACAGGATATTTTTAAGTTAATGGCTTCTGTAACCCTCAAGCCAGAACTATACATGGTTTCTAAGATGGCTTTGTTTCTGCCGCCTTCTGGTTTACTTAAATCAAGATGAGCTATTAATAGTTCAATTTCTTCAAAACTTAAAACATCGGGAAGTTTGCGTCTTGTTTTAGGGCTTGGCAATAAGGTGGTTGGATTGACAGTGCAGATTTGTTCTAATAGACAATATTTGAAAAACGATTTAATGCCTGAAATGATTCTAGCTTGAGAAGTAGGGGCCATCTCCATTTCTCCAATACATTGTATGAAGGATTGTAAATGTTGTAATGTCACTTCTGCAGGGCTCAGTGGTTCTTCATTCGATTCAAGATAGTTGGTTAATTTATCAATGTCTCTTAAATAGGCTTCCACAGAATGAGCGCTTAACGACTTTTCAAGTTGTAAGAATGCTTTGAAACCTTTTTTATAGGGAGCCC
>JBEGKS010000286.1:0-3251 GCA_041183945.1 Bacteroidota bacterium
TCAATAAATAATTTTTCTCTTTTAGACCTTCCTCCATACACAATTTCACCCTCTCCTAAATAAGAAGTAAGACGCAACCATTGTTTATCATTAATTATTTTACCATAATGTTCTGAGTTTTCTGCATCTACTCCATAAAATGCTTGAAGTGCAATAATTAATTCTTTAATTAAATTATCTTTTAAATGAGTAGGTACTAATATATAGTCGGGTGCAATACACATTTGACCACAGTTAGAAAATTTAGGATTGGCTAAACGACGCGCAGCCACTCTTAAATTCGCATCTGAACAAATCACTGCAGGGCTCTTCCCTCCTAACTCTAAGGTCACTGGCACCAATTGCTCTGCTGCTAATTTGTAAATAATTTTTCCCACCATGGTACTGCCTGTATAAAAAATATGATCGAACCTATTTTCAGTAAGTAATGGTGGAAGTACCGTAGCGCCATCTCCTTCTAAATACATCATATAATTATCAGGAAATAAAGAATGAATTATTTTTTGCATTACCGCTGCTGTAGCAGGCGCAAACTCAGATGGTTTTAAGACCGCACAATTTCCACCCGCAATAGCGCCAATTAAGGGCGTAAATAATAATTGAAAAGGATAGTTCCATGGAGCAATAATACAAACCACACCCAAAGGTTCTTGGATGGTATAACTAGAAGAAGGCATATTGACCAAATTGGTAGCAACCGAATTTGGTTCCATCCAGTCTTTCAAATGTTTAATGGTATAGTTTAATTCACTTAAAAAAAATCCTATTTCAGTAGCCCAGGCATCTTCATCGGTTTTTTTTAAATCGGCATAAAGCGCTTGATACAACTGTTTTTCCGACTCTAAAACTGCCTTTTTTAAGCGTTCTAACTGTTGAATTCTGAAGGCATAAGACTGGGTAGCACCCGAGGCAAAATACGAACGAAGGTTATGAATTGTAGTAGACATAAGCAATGATTATTAGGCAATTTAAGCCTAATTTATGAAAGCAAGCTGGCATTTATTCGCTTATCAAAATAATTCTGAAAATTCCGATTTTTTTGATAATTTAACATACTCATTTCAACAACGATTATAAACCAAATAACGATTTGCTATGTCCAAGAAAAAATCAGACAACACCAGGAGGGATTTTATTAAAAATTCTGCGCTTGCATTAGGAGGCTTTTACATTTTGCCGAGACACGTATTAGGTGGTAAAGGATTTACCGCACCAAGTGATAAATTACAAGTAGCTGGTATTGGTGCCGGCGGAAAAGGTGAAAGTGATTTATTTGCTTTCTACAGTAGTGGTAAAGCAGATATTGCTTTTTTATGTGATGTTGATGACAGACAAGCTGTAAAAAGTCGTGAAAGATATCCAAAAGCAAAATACTATAAAGACTATAGAGAGATGTTAGACAAAGAACATATGCATATCGATGCTTGTTCTGTTTCTACACCCGATCATATGCACGGTGTGCAAGCAATGGCTGCCATGCAACTAGGTAAACATGTTTATGTTCAAAAACCTATGGCGCATGATATCTATGAAGCGCGTATTATGACCAAGGCTGCACATGATTATAATGTAGTTACACAAATGGGTAACCAAGGTTCTTCTGGAGATGGCGTTCGTATGTTACAAGACTGGCATGCTGCTGGATTGATTGGAGATGTTCATACTATTTATTGTTATACCGATAGACCCGTTTGGCCTCAAGGTGTAAACCGTCCTGTATTAACTACACCAACTGCTATACCTGCAGAATTAGATTTTAATTTATGGTTAGGAACAGCTCCTCAAAAAGATTATTTCGAAGGATTACTTCCATTTAACTGGAGAGGATGGTGGGATTACTTATCCTATTGCAGCAGAGTGCAGTGTTGCTACTCGTTATACAGCCCCTTGGCAAAAATTATATGCACCAGATTCTGGTCCAATGGGTTCTCATATTACTTTAACTTTCCAAGGTCAAAACGGAAAGCCAAATGTAAAATTACATTGGATGGATGGCGGTATTCAACCAGAGCGTCCAGCTGAATTAGGCCCTAATGAAATTATGGGTGATGGAGGTAATGGTGTAATTTTTGAAGGTACTAAAGGAAAAATGATGGCTGGCACTTATGGAGTGAATCCTCAATTATTACCTACCAACTTAACTAAAACCACTTCAGTACCTAAAACTATAGATAGAGTAAAAGGTGGAGAAGGCGGACACTACTCTGCATGGGTAGAAGCTTGTATCGCAGGTCCTGGTAGTAAAGAAGCAAAAGCTTTAAGTTCTCATTTTGATATTGCAGGTCCTTTAACAGAGTCTGTATTAATGGGTAATTTAGCTATCAGAAGTTATGATATTAAGTCTACTGATAAAAGAGGCGGTGCTACTTATCCAGGAAGAAACATTCAATTATTATGGGATGGTCCAAACATGAAGATCACCAATTTCGACGAAGCGAATCAATATGTTAAAAGAACATATCGCGATGGTTGGAGTTTGGGTGTATAGTATTAATTTACTTTACTCAACATATAACTCGGCTGCCCTTGGTAGCCGAGTTTTTTTTGTACTACCTTTAGAAAGCAAAAATAAACACCATGGAAAATTTACGTGATCAGTTTTTATTAGACCCCAGCATTACTTTTTTAAATTTCGGATCCTTTGGAGCAACGCCTAAACCTATTTTTGATGTTTATCAAAAATGGCAAAGAGTATTAGAGGCAGAGCCCGTTCAATTTATAGCCTTTGATGGAGTGAAATACTTGGAAGCCTCTAGAGCTGCACTAGCTAAATTTATTGGATGCCCTGATAAAGACGATTTAGTCTTGGTCACCAACCCTTCTTTTGCTATTAATTTAATTGCAAAGAATTTTCCTTTAAATGAAGGAGATGAGATATTAGCTACCGATATTGAATACGGTGCCTGTGATCGTACCTGGGATTATTATTGCAAAAAAAATAAAGCAACCTATAGAAGACAAAAAATAAACTTACCCATTACAAGCAAAGAAAAATTTATTGAAGATTTTTTTGAAGGCCTAAGACCTAGTACAAAAGCTATTTTTATAAGTCATATTACTAGTGCTACTGGATTAATTTTTCCAGTGAAAGAAATTTGTGAAATAGCAAAGTCAAAAGGATTAATGACAATAGTGGATGGAGCCCATGTGCCAGCACATATTGCTTTTAACTTAACTGAAATACAAGCCGATTTTTATACTGGTGCCTGTCATAAATGGATGATGGCCGCCAAGGGTTGTAGTTTTTTATA
>JBEGKS010000287.1:0-1838 GCA_041183945.1 Bacteroidota bacterium
AGCTACTTGGATTCCATTATTATATGGACATGCTTTACCAGGTGGCGTGGTAACTAAAGAAGCTTATGATGCTCTTATTTTGAAGTCCATTCAAATGTTAAAACAAAATGCGCCTTATGATGGAATATTTTTTGATATACATGGAGCGATGAGTGTACAAGGCATGGACGATCCTGAAGCCGATTTTATAAAACAAATTAGAGCCGCAGTAGGGACTAAAGTATTAATTTCTACTTCTATGGATTTACATGGTAATGTATCATTAGACTTAGCAAAGAATTCCGATTTTATTACTTGTTTTAGAATGGCACCTCATGAAGATGCAATAGAATCAAAAAGAAGAGCGGTGTCTAATTTAATGACCAGACTTATGAATGGAAAAGGAAAGCCAAAGTATAAAGCCTGGGTAGGTGTTCCTATTTTATTACCAGGAGAAAAAACTAGTACAAGAATTGAACCCGGTAAATCTTTATATGCACAACTACCAGCAGCGACTAGTCAGGAAGGTATTATAGATGCAGCAATTTGGATTGGTTATGCTTGGGCAGATGCGCCTCGTAACCATGCAGCCGTGGTGGTAACAGGAGATGACCAACAAAAAGTGACAGCTACAGCAGAATCGCTTGCGAAAAGTTTTTGGGCAGTTAGAAACGAATTTGTTTTTGTAGCACCTACTGCTAGTTTAGAAGAGAGTTTGAATTTAGCCATTGCAAGTAAAGTGCATCCTTATTTAATAAGTGATATGGGAGATAATCCCACAGCAGGAGGAGCAGGAGATGTTACTTGGACATTGAAACAAATACTAGAAAGAAAAGAATTTAAAACAGATGCTGGGCCTTCTGTTATTTATGCTTCTATTCCTGGGCCTGCCTTAGTTAAAGAAGCACTTAAAGTAGGAGTTGGTGGAAAAGTAACTGCACTTGTAGGCGCGGCTATTGACCATAGATATGCACCACCTGTTTTATTAACAGGAGTAGTAGAGTCTATTTATAAAGGAGATATTAATGCAGAAGTGGAAGTAGCCGTAAAAGTTGGATCGGTACATGTAATTGTTACACAGAAAAGAAAACCTTATCACTTAGAATCGGATTATACTAGACTTGGTTTAAGCCCAAGAAAGTCAGATATAGTTATCGTTAAAATTGGCTACTTGGTGCCTGAGTTATATGACTTAAGAGCAGACTGGATAATGGCCACTACACCAGGTGGGGTAGACCAAGATTTAAAAAGGCTGCCATATAAAAACATAGAAAGACCCATGTTCCCATTAGATAATTTTAAAACTGAACCTAGTTTGAAGGCGGTATTGTATTAGTTAAATGTAAAATATTTTTAGTTTTAGAAGGAAAGCAATATATTTAAGTATCAATTCAATAACCAAAAACTTTTAAAATGAAAAAAATTGTTTTATTATTTTTAACAGCAACTACCATGTTTGCTTGTAAACCAACTGAAGTTAAAACAGATAGCGCTGCAACTGCCACTGGTACTGTAACAACTTCAGGTCCAGATGTAGACTTAATTAAAAAAAGTATTACAGCATTTGCTGATGGTGATTGGGCTACTTATGCTTCTACTTATGCAGATACAGCTAAAGCTGTACACAATGGATGGCCTTCAGCTACTGATGCAACAGTAGGCGTGAAAATGTCAATCATGATTGAAAATTTTAAAAAACAAAGAGCGTTAATGGATGGTAATGTTACAATGGGAAATAGCATTATTGAAGTTGTTACAATGCCTGATGGCAATAAATATGGCCATGTTTGGGTTGAGTTATCTTGGAAAAATAAAAAAGGAGAAGTAGGTAAATCTGTTCTTTTTGATTCATATGGTAT
>JBEGKS010000287.1:1928-2753 GCA_041183945.1 Bacteroidota bacterium
GATGTAGCAAAATTGGGTCAATAATTTGAACTTTTAAGTTTAGCAAAATACGAAAGAGGCTCCTAGTAATAGGGGCCTTTTTATTGGGGTAAATTTGACTTTCTTAATTACAAACTATTGTAAGTTACTATTCGTTTAAATAATATATTTCAGTATAATTAAATAATGATTTATAAGTTTGTACCTTTGCAAAAATTATACAATAAATGCGTAAAGGATTAATGGTTCTTTCTTTTTTAATGGTTTCTATATTCAGCTTTGCGCAGGATACAACCACTAAAGAATTATATGTGAGTGGTAATATAGGTGCAACAACTAATGGGATTTCAATCATTCCCACTTTTTCATTAAAGCAACCAGCCTTTAATCTTAGCTATTCATTGTCAAGAGGAGGTAGGTTCAGTATCGACCCAGACCTTCGCTTAACTTTTGATGGCAAAAAGGGCGGCGGTATTTTATGGTTTCGATATAAGTTAAAAACGGAAGGAAAGTTTAAAGTAAATATTGGTATTCATCCTGCTTATAATTTTGGGTTGCGTACTGTTACTGAAGCGGGTAAGTCTTGGAAAATCACACAAGCTAGACGTTTTATAGCAACTGAATTTGTGCCTTCTTATAAAGTAAACGACCATTTAAATTTTGGCATTTATTATTTAAATGGACACGGATTACAAGAGGATGGTCCCAAAAACATTCATTATGTAAATTTTAGTACTGGTATTTCTAAAATACCTTTATTTTCTGGCTATAGCTTTAATTTTTCTCCTCAAGTGTATTACTTAAAATCAGATAAAGAAGATGGGTATTATTTTACATCTAATGTAG
>JBEGKS010000288.1:0-1816 GCA_041183945.1 Bacteroidota bacterium
GTTTTGTGGAGCAGTTAAATAGTTTGGATACCACTGGCACTTCTCCTTTAATGCATATGGGTGATGCTAAAAATGTGCTGCGCGAAGATGAGGTGAAGGGATCTATTTCTAGAGAAGAAGCCTTACAAAATGCGCCGGATACAGACGGAACATTCTTTAAAGTACCTAAAGTAATAAGTAAATAATATAGTATGTCATCAGTTATTCAATTAAGAGATCTTCAAAAAAGTTATTTCATGGCGGGTCAGGCCATACCAGTATTAAAGGGCATTAACCTTGATATTCTAAAAAATGAATACGTGGCTTTAATGGGCCCGTCTGGTAGTGGAAAAAGTACGCTAATGAATATTTTAGGTTGCTTAGATTCACCAACAAATGGTATGTATAATTTGAATGGACATGATGTAAGCAAGATGACAGATGATGAATTAGCCGGTATTAGAAATGTGGAAATTGGTTTCGTATTTCAACAATTTAATTTACTTCCAAGATTATCAGCAGCAGAAAACGTTGCACTTCCTTTAGTATATGCAGGTATATCAAAAAAAGATAGATTAGAAAGAGCCATGGTGGCACTTGAAAAAGTAGGCTTAGCAGAAAGAAGTCATCATAAATCAAATGAATTAAGTGGAGGTCAAATACAACGTGTAGCTATTGCGCGCGCCTTGGTAAACAATCCTTCTATTTTATTAGCAGATGAACCAACAGGTAACCTTGACTCTAAAACTTCAGTGGAAGTAATGGAGCTTTTTGGAAAAATACATTCATCAGGTAATACTGTCATTTTAGTTACACACGAGGAAGATATTGCTCATTATGCACATAGAGTAGTGCGTTTGAGAGATGGAAATGTGGAAACCGATACACTGAATAAGAATGTTTCACATTTCTAGCATCAATTATTGAACTTTATTTTATTAGTTTTGTTAGTATCAAAACCCCGGGAGTCTGTTTAGGATTTTTAAAGCTGGGTTTATGCAATTAATATGAAAATTTATACAAAAGCAGGCGATTTAGGTAGTACCTCTTTAATAGGAGGCACCCGTGTTCCTAAAAGTCATATTCGAATAGAATCTTATGGTACTGTAGACGAGCTAAATTCTTTTATTGGATTATTAAGTGACCTTCTTACTCAAGAAGAAATTAAAACTGTTTTAAAAGAAGTGCAGGATAGATTGTTTACCGTAGGTTCTTCTTTAGCCTGTGATCCAGATAAAGAACCTGCTTTAAAAATACCCGATTTAAAAGAAGAGGATATTGCTTATTTAGAATCTTTGATGGATAAGATGAATGAGGTATTAGAACCTATGAAATCTTTTATTTTACCAGGTGGACATCAAGCTATTTCAACTGCACATATTGCGCGTTGTGTTTGTCGCCGTGCAGAGCGTTGGTGCGTGAATTTACAAGAAGAAGATTTATTTGTTGAACCGATGGTTATAAAATACTTGAATAGACTAAGTGATTACTTATTTGTCTTGTCAAGATATATTGGTCATTTGAATGGTGTGCCAGATTCTCCTTGGAAACCAAGGGTATAAATAAGAGACTAAATAAGAGTCAAGTCTTATAAAAACTTTCCGTCTTTCATTGTTAAACTACGATTGCTCATAGTAGCCAATGATTCATTGTGCGTTACTATTAAAAAACTTTGATTCATTTCATTTCTTAAACGAATAAAAAGTTGATGTAAAGCGTTTGCATTTTCGCTATCTAAATTTCCCGTTGGTTCATCTGCAAAAATTAGTGCAGGGCTATTTAAAAGTGCACGGGCTACCGCTACTCTTTGTTGTTCTCCACCCGATAAACTATGTGG
>JBEGKS010000288.1:1827-3427 GCA_041183945.1 Bacteroidota bacterium
GAAGCCTTTTGTTGAATTTGTTTAGAAGGCATTTTAGCAATCCATCCCGGAATGGAAACATTTTCAATGGCGGTGAATTCAGGAAGTAAATGATGGAACTGAAAAACGAAACCTATTTTCTGATTTCTGTAATGGGCTAAATCGGTTTCTGAAAGCTGGGTAATATCATTGCCCTCAAAAAAAACCTGTCCTTTATCTGCTTTTTCTAAACTGCTTACAATGTACAAAAGGGTCGATTTGCCGGCACCTGAAGGACCAACGATACTTACTAATTCTCCTCGGCTTACCTCTAAGGAAACGCCCTTCAGCACAGATACAGGGCCATATTGCTTCCATATGTCCTTGGCTACTAGTAGATTTGGCGTTTGCTCCATGGTACAAACCTAGCAATTCCCGGTCAAATTTGACAAAATTTAAAGATTTGTTTACATCCTGTAGAAAAAACAGATTTGGTTATATCGTTTATACGGCTACTTTTGCAAAAAATAACGCTATGTTTTGGACTTTAGAATTAGCCAGCTTTTTAGAAGAAGCTCCTTGGCCCGCAACCAAAGATGAATTGATTGATTATTCAATTAGAAGTGGTGCACCCATTGAAGTAGTCGAGAACTTACAAGAGTTAGAAGACGAAGGGGAAGTGTATGAAAGTATTGAAGACATTTGGCCAGACTACCCAAGTCACGACGATTTTATGTTTAATGAAGACGAGTATTAATTTTTCATGGACTGCTTGAAAAGCTAAGTCTATGAAAAATTAGTCTCTTATGATTTTATAAAAAAAGGGCAACACTACGTTCGCCCTTTTTTTATTTATCTACTTTTAGTTTCTATAAATAAATAAGTCCCGCAATAATATGCGGGACTTATTTATTAGATGGGTTAGTAAGTATTTCTAAAAAGTCAACTTAAAATAAAGCAACATTAAACTTAATGTAAGTACAATGGTATTCGCCACAAGTACTGGTTTACTTTTAATTAAATAAGCGTAGGTTAGCCAAACAATACAACTAAAGTTTACAATAAGTATCATAAGTAGGCTAAGGCTTTCTACATTTTTTGTTTGCCAAGTTAAATAAACCTGTGGTATAAAAGTTACACAACTAAGTAGTGAACCAAGGTAACCTATGGCTTCTACTAATTTTGGGTTTATTTCTTTTTTATTCATTTTCTGATTGCTTCGGTATTTGTAGGATTCAATTTATACTTTTGTGTTTACGCTTCTGTAATACCCGCTTTTTGCATAATTAAATCACTTACGCCAGTGGTAGAGTAACCTCCATCATGGAATAAATTTTGCATAGTCACCATTTTAGTTAAATCGGAGAATAAAGTCACGCAGTAGTTAGCGCAATCTTCCGCTGTAGCATTTCCTAAAGGGGCAATGGCATCGGCATAATCAAAAAAGTCACCAAAACCTTTAATACCGGTTCCTGCTGTTGTTTTAGTAGGAGACTGAGAAACAGTATTCACACGCACTTTGTTTCTTAAACCATAATGGTATCCAAAACTGCGTGCAATAGATTCAAGTAATGCTTTAATATCGGCCATATCGGTATAGAATGGGAAGGTTCTTTGAGCAGCTGCATAAGTAAGGGCTACC
>JBEGKS010000289.1:0-2897 GCA_041183945.1 Bacteroidota bacterium
TGTAGTCATTTTGGAGTATGCGGTGGTTGTCAATGGCAGATGCTTCCTTATGAACAACAATTGGTGTATAAGCATAAACAAGTGGTAGACAATTTAACAAGAATTGCTAAAGTACCACTACCACCCATTGCTCCAATTATGGGTGCTGAGCAAACCCAAGGTTATAGAAATAAAGTAGAATATACTTTTGCTACCGAAAAGTTTATTCCTTTTTCAGAGTTTAAAGCCATGAAGGCAGCAGCTGAAAATGGAGATACCACTATAATTGAAAAAGCACCAGGGGTGGCAGGTTTTCATGCCAGAGGTTTTTTTGAAAAAGTAGTGGAAGTAGATAAATGTTATTTACAAGAAGAACCTACCAATGATTTAAGAAAAGCAGTAGTAAATTTTGCTATAGAAAATAAAATGCCTTTTTATAATATTAAAGAGCATATGGGTTGGGTGCGTAATATGTTTATTCGCAACACCACTAAAGGGGAGTGGATGGTGAATTTAATTTTAGGGTATGAAGACAAAGAAAAACGCGAAGCATTATTTAATATTTTATTAGAACGTTTCCCGCAAATAACTACCTTATTATATACTATTAATGCCAAGCGTAACGATAGTATGCAGGACCTTCTGCCTCAAGTATATTCAGGCAGTGGCTATATTACAGAGTACTTAGAAGAATTCCAATTTAAAATAAGTCCTAAATCTTTTTTTCAAACCAATTCAAAACAGGCAGAAAAATTATATCAGGTAACACGTGAATTTGCAGAACTAACTGGTAAAGAAATAGTCTATGATTTATACTGTGGCACCGGCAGCATTGGCATTTTTTGCAGTAAAAACGCTAAAAAAATTATTGGTGTAGAAGTAGTAGAAGAAGCGATAGAAGATGCTAAAATAAATGCAAGTCTAAATAATTTAAGAGAAACTGCTTTTTTTGCAGGCGATGTTATTAAAATATGTGATGACGCTTTTTTTGAAACACATGGCAAACCTGATGTAATTATTACAGATCCTCCAAGAGCGGGTATGCACGAAAAGCTAGTACATAAATTACTGGCCATGGAAGCGCCTATTATAGTGTATGTAAGTTGTAACCCTGCTACTCAAGCAAGAGACTTATCTTTATTAAATGAAAAGTATACGGTTACCAAAATTCAACCCGTTGATATGTTTCCGCATACACTTCATATAGAAAACGTTGTTCAATTAAAAAGAAAAGACTTACTATAATATTATACGCAAATTATAAAGCATGACGCAGTTTAGGCCCACCCGTTTCGAAGTTTTACCTACTATAATAAAAAACTTATTAATTATTAATGCGCTAGTTTTTTTAGCACAAAATACTTTTGCGGGTCCTACCAGTAATTTTTCTTTCGAAGATTATTTTGCTTTACATGCATGGCAGAGCGATTTGTACAAGCCTTGGCAATTAATAACCCATATGTTCTTGCATGGCGACTTTAGTCATATACTAGGCAATATGTTTGCCTTATGGATGTTTGGATCTATTTTAGAAAATGTTTGGGGACCTAAAAGGTTTTTACTTTTTTATATGTTATGTGGAGTAGGTGCAGCAGTCATTCATTTAGCTATATTATCTTATCAATTACTGCCACTAGCCACTGAGTATGAACGCTTATTATTACTTAGTAATAATAAGCGTTCGTATTCTGTTGCTAGTGGCACTAATTGATAAGATAGTATAGCTAAATGTATTACCGCCGCACCTACTCCACATAACATATAAAAAAGTAAAAACCTTTTAGGTCCCCAAACATTTTCTAAAATAGATCCAAACATGGTGCGGTCTTTGGTATTTTAATTGCCTTTGTCTATTTGTTTCCAAACACCTATATCTATATTTATTTTTTATTCCCTGTAAAAGCAAAATGGTTAGGTATTGCCTATTTTGCTTTTGAACTATATAAAGGCATAGAAAATTCTGCGGGAGACAATGTAGCAAGATGGGCCCATGTAGGAGGCGCTATCATTGGTTTTATACTAGTCTATATTTGGAAAAAGAAAGAAAAATCCTACTAATGCAAAACGAATCAAATCATAAGCCAAGTATTGGCGCTGACAATAATGCTTTAATAGCCCTACTCTCCATTAATTTAGTAGTATATGCACTTATTGGATTTTTAAAAGTGGTCTATTATTTAAATAGCTATCCCTTAGAGCAATTTTATGCTCAAATAATGGAGCCTAGTATTTTACATCCTTCGGCCCTTGAACTATTGCATCAGCCCTGGACCTTATTCACTTATTATTGGGTACATGATGGGTTTTGGGTTTTACTTACCAATATGATTTGGTTAACGGCATTTGGCGTTTTATTACAAGAGCAGTCTGCTAATAAACATATTTTCCCTATTTATTTTTATGCAGGCATCGTAGCAGGGCTTACTTATATTTTCTTGGGTGCAGCACTACCCATCATGGGTGCGCAAGTGGGTGTGATGGCCATAGCCATTGCTACGGTAACATTGGCTCCTCAATATAGACTTCTTAAAAATATAGGAAAGGGTATTCCTGTATGGATACTAGCCATGGTCTACCTTATTATACAAGCCTTTAGCTTACAAGAAGCAAGCCTTGCTTTAATGATAAGCTATTTAGCCGCGGCCACCACAGGCCTTCTGTATGTAATCTTATTAAATAAAGGCAATGATTTAGGTAAATGGATGCATCAACTTTTACATTTGTTGAATAATAGTTTAGCCCCTAAAAAATAATCATCTCTCATCCTCTCTATGCGCATGAAAAAAAAATCTAGGGCAAGAAATTTTGGGAAAAAAGTGTTTCTTTTTTTTAATCTATTGGTTACTTTTTTATTCTTGTATCCGCATTTTTTTACACCCGCTTCATTTATTTGGGTAAACGGTTTTTTAGGTTTGATC
>JBEGKS010000290.1:0-2365 GCA_041183945.1 Bacteroidota bacterium
ATTCACAAGAAATGTCTGAAGATGTGATGCGTCAGCATATAAATTTATATGTGAATGATTTTACCATTGATATGGGAGATACTGGAAAAAAAGCTATCGCTCAATTAGAAAAAACTTATTCAAGTATAGTTAAATAGTTGCTCTCCTACTCCTTCAAAGCTTTGGCATAAGCTGCAAGTACACGCTCACGCGCTACTTCATGCACCACAATGGGCTGAGGATATTCTAAACTATCAAACTCTGGCACCCAATGTCTAATGTATTTTAATTCTTTATCAAACTTCTCCGTTTGTAAACGCGGGTTGAACACTCTAAAATAAGGTGCTGCATCACATCCACTTCCACTGGCCCATTGCCAGCCCCCATTGTTCGCAGCTAAATCAAAGTCTAATAATTTTTGTGCGAAATAGGCTTCACCCCAACGCCAATCAATTAATAAATGCTTGGTTAAAAAACTAGCTACTATCATACGCACTCTATTGTGCATAAAACCGGTGGTATTTAATTCACGCATACCTGCATCTACAATAGGGTATCCCGTTTTTCCTTGACACCAGGCTTTAAATTCTTTTTCATTATTACGCCATTCAATAAAATCATATTTAGGCTTGAATGATTTCCCTTCGGCAATATGTGGGAAATGCCATAAAATCATATGATAAAAATAATTCATTAAAAAAAGTGGAATTTAAACTTTGAGTTTCTAAGGCCAAGGTTCTAGCAGAAATAGTTCCAAAGCGCAAATGCACACTTAAATGTGTGGTAGCATTTAATGCAGGAAAATTTCTTTGCTCTGTATAATTTTTTACAAGCTTTGTATCATAGCTCATGGGAGGAATGACTAAATCGGTTTTTTCAAAACCAATTTCTTTTAAGCTTGGTAACTTAAAAGCCTTGGTGTCTAAAAAATAATCGAGTAGTTTTTCAGAAGGATATTTTTTGGGAATTTTCTGCGCCCAAACCGCTCTCCATTTATTGGCATATGGGGTATAAATAGTATAAGGCTTGCCGTCGTCTTTTATAACTTCGTCTTTTTCAAAAATAACTTGATCCTTGAAATGATGATAGCTTGCACCATTTTTTAAAGCTAGCGCTTCAATAGATTTATCTCTTGCATTCGCCTTGGGACCATAATCGTGATTAGTGTATACCGATGCTACTTTAAATTCAGTAAATAATTTTTCAAAAACTTCAATAGGTGTTCCGTAATTTACCCATAGCGATTTTCCTTTTTCAACCAATTCATTTTGTAAACGCGTCAGGGTTTGATGAATAAAATCTACCCTTCTATCGGCCTTGTCTTCCGACTGCGCTAAAATGGTTTTATCAAAAACAAATATGGGAAGCACCTGATGCCCCTCTAATTTGGCTTGATATAATGCATAGTATAAACCTGCATTGTCCTGCCATCTTAAATCTCTTCTAAACCAAAAAACGGAAACTGCCTTTTTCATAATTTGTTTAACAATTTAAAACATAAATAGTTGGCTTTTATATTTAATTTTAGGTATGCAAATTAGTAATATTATAACTGCCTTAGAAAATTGGGCACCGCTTGCTTGGCAAGAATCTTATGACAATGCAGGGCTAATTGTAGGCAACCCAAACCATAATTGCACCGGCGTTCTCTGTTCTTTAGATTGCACCGAGGCCGTGGTGGACGAAGCCATTTCCAAAGGTTGCAACTTAATTGTAAGTCATCATCCCATAGTTTTTAAAGGGGTGAAACAATTTAATAACCATCATTTTGTATCAAGAGTGGTGGTCAAAGCCATTCAAAATAATATTGCCCTTTATGCCATTCATACCAACTTGGATAACCTGCTCGACGGGGTCAATAAAACCCTGGCAGATAGGCTTCATTTGGAAAATAGGAGAATTTTAACACCAAAACCCGGTTTTAAGGACGAAAAAGGGGGAGAAATTGGATCCGGTTTGGTGGGCGAGCTTCCACTTGAAACCGACGAGGCTGAATTTTTGAAATGGATCAAAGAAATGCTGAATTTATCAGTCTTAAAACATACCCATTTTATAAAAAAGCCCTTGAAAACCATTGCCTTATGTGGGGGCTCGGGTAGTTTTTTGATAAATGATGCCAAAGCTCAAAATATTGACTGTTTTATTACCAGCGACCTTAAATACCACGACTTTTTTGAGGCCGATGGCCAAATTTTACTGGTGGATATAGGCCATGGACAGAGCGAACAATGGGTAGCTTCCCTAATTGTTGCAAATTTAAAGCTTAAATTCCCTACCTTTGCCGTCCTCGAATCCTTGGTAAACACAGAACCTGTGCACTACCTTAAAGATTGAGGTTCACTTATTTAAGAGCATCCAAAAATTTTGAAAATATCTACTTTGAAAC
>JBEGKS010000290.1:2431-3149 GCA_041183945.1 Bacteroidota bacterium
ACTTCAAAGAGTAGATAGCAGTATCGATGAAATTGAAATTCTTCGTGGTGAATTACCCATGGAAGTAAAAGATTTAGAAGATGAAGTTCAAGGTTTGCAAAACAGACAAACAAGAATTGAAGAAGAGATTAATGGTATCACTGAATTTATTGATGAGAAGAAAGCAGCAATAAAAGTAAGCGAAGAATTAATTGCTAAATACGAGAAACAAAGCGAGAACGTTAAAAACAATCGTGAGTTTGAAGCTATTAACAAAGAATTAGAAATGCAAGGCCTAGAGATTAAATTAGGCGAAAAACATATTCGTGATGCAAACGAAGAATTAGCAGAGAAAATTAAGGTCTTGGACGCTGCTAAGAAAACAATTGCTGTGAAAGACGGTGTTTTAACACATAAGAAAAGCGAATTAGAGAAGATTATTGCAGATACTGAAATTGAAGAGAAAGAATTAAGAAAGAATAGCGAAGATGCCCGTGCACATATTGACGAGCGTTTATTATACAGCTACGACCGTATTAGAAATAGCTACCACAATGGCCTAGCCGTGGTAACTGTTGAAAGAGACGCTTGTGGTGGTTGCTTTAACAAAATCCCACCTCAACGTCAGCTCGATATTAAAATTCGTAAAAAGATTATTGTTTGCGAGTACTGCGGACGAATCCTTGTTGACGATGGTTTTTCACAAAAACGATTACAGTTATAGAGCTGTTGGTGCTTC
>JBEGKS010000291.1:0-5336 GCA_041183945.1 Bacteroidota bacterium
GGAGACGAGGTTATTACAGGGCCTTATAGCATCGTAAGCAAGACCTTAAAAGACGGCACCCTTGTAAAAGTGGTAACGAAGGAGAAGCTTTTTGAAGAAAAGAAATAAGAAGCTAGTAGGCTTTACTTAAATACTTAAAAAAGGGGTGCATTTCAAAAATGCACCCCTTTTTTATTTGTTTCGTATGTTTGTACTATGGAAAACAGTCGTATAGGTATTATAGGTAGTGGAAGTTGGGCTACCGCAATTGCTAAAATTGTTACAGATAACAACCATCCCATTACTTGGTGGGTGCGCCAGCAATCTAATATTGACTACTTTACAAAAAGACATCATAACCCACATTATTTAAGAAATACCTATTTCGATATTGCTAAAATTAATTTTACGGCCAGTGTACAGGCCTTAGTGGATGGGTCCGATATTATTATTATAGCAGTGCCATCTATTCATATTGAGGCAGCCTTAAAAGGTCTTGAACCAGGCTGTTTGCAAAATAAAAAAATAATTTCTGCAGTCAAAGGAAGTATAATATTTTGTTGAATGATTATTTAGCCACCACTTTTAATTTTTCTTTAGAGAATTATTTTACTTTACTAGGCCCTAGTCATGCAGAAGAAGTAGCTGCTGAACAACTTTCTTATTTAACTTTCTCAGGTTTAGATACAAAGCAAACAGAAAATATTGCTTCCTTTTTTGCCACTGAATATATTAATACAAGAATTAATAATGATGTTTTAGGGGTGCAATATGCAGGGGTGGCTAAAAATATATATGCATTAGGTGCAGGTATTGCCCATGGTTTAGAATACGGAGATAATTTTTTAAGTGTATTTATTGCCAATGCGGCTAATGAAATGGATTGTTTATTATCAGCCATTATGAAATCTAACAATTATAAGGGAGTAGCCACTAATCATAGCGCATCGGTTTATTTAGGGGACTTGCTTGTGACTTGTTATTCTTTACATAGTAGAAATAGAACTTTTGGAAATATGATAGGCAAAGGCTACTCAGTGCGTGCTGCTGAATTAGAATTAAACATGGTGGCAGAAGGGTATAATGCTAGTAAGTGTATTATGGCAATGAATAGTTCTATTCAAGTTGAATTAACTATTATAAAAGCAGTTTATCAAATTTTGTGGGAAGGTCATGACCCAGCTACTAGTTTCAAAGAAATAGAAAAAATATTGGTCTAATGTGGTCTAGTCTAGATTAGTTATTTTTCAAGTATATATCTAGTAAGGGTTTGGTATTGTTTTAGATATTTATGCAGTTACCCTAATTATTTACAGAGAAAAAATCACTGGCAATTCCGTCGGCAAAAAACTTGGCTTCTTTGGTAAGTGCAAACCCAGTAGCTGTAGCAGTAAGTTGGTTCAGTGCTAAATACTTTGGAACAATGGATAAAACCGATTGTAAGTATTTTTCTCCAAAAACATCTTTTATATATTCAGTAGAAAAGCCTTCACTTTTTCTAAGGGCAATCATCATATACTCATTAAATTTTTCATCCTTGCTTAGGTTTTCTAATTCAAAAGGAACTAAATTATTTTTAATGGATTGAAAATAGAGTTGGTTATTGGCAATATTCCATTGTCTCTGATTTCCATTGAAAGAATGTGCAGCGGGCCCTAAACCTAAATAAGGAACTTGATTCCAATAATTACTATTGTGTTTGCTTTTGCAATTGGGCATCGCAAAATTAGATATTTCATAGTGCTCAAAACCTGCGGCGCTTAATGCATTTACAATAATTTCAAATTGCCTTGCTTGCTTAGCGCTATCAATGGCTTCTATTTCTTTTTTGGCAATCATTGAATGTAAAGCTGTTTTCTCTTCTACTGTTAAAGCATAACAAGAAATATGGTTTATATTATATTGAATAAGTGTTTTAATATCTGCTATCAATTCTTCATCACTTAAATGAGGTGTGCCATAAATTAAATCGGCACTAATGTCTTTAAAGCCTGCGGCCTGTACTATTTTTATGGCTGCATGTGATTGTTCCACACTATGTGCTCTATTCATCCATGCAAGGGAGGCTGCTTGAAAACTTTGAATACCTATGCTAAGTCTCTCAATGGTAAACTCAAAATGAGGGGCTAAATTAAAATTTGATTGAATGGCTTCGATAATCATTCCCAACTCGGCCTTCTTTAATAAAGAGGGGGTGCCTCCACCAAAGTAGAGCGTTTCAATAGGTCCCTTCAAGTAATTTTTCTGCATAGTTATTTCTGCAACTAAGGAGGTCGTAAATTCTTGAATATACTGGGTTTGCGTGGAAAAATGGAAATTGCAATAATGGCAAGCTTTTTTGCAAAAAGGTATATGAATGTAGATGCCTGCCATAAAAAGAGTTAAAGAACAAAGCTAACTATTAGTTACTAATTATGCATCAGGATACTTATTTTTGCAGTAGATGATTTTAAATCTCCATAAAGTTTTTTTTATACTAGGGTGTGTACTTCTAGGTGCTATCTTATCTCTAGATACTTATGCGCAACAGCCCACTACTTTAGCTGTCAAAGATACCAGTGAATTAGCTCAGGACTCCTTGCTTAAAAAGGATACTTTAATGATAAAACATATTCTGGCTTTGCCCGGCACTTATCAAAAAGCCGATGCTTGGTTTATGCAAGAGCAGTTAGAATTAAAAAAGGATAGTCTGGTGGATTATGTAAAATCTTATAAAACTTATTATAGTAATAAGAAAAATGCATTTAAGTTATATAATCAAAATTCATTAACGAATAAGGGCACGCAAATTATTTATAAAATTGAACAGCGTTATGCGGTTTCAGATAAAGACTGGTTATTTTATTTAATTGTGGGTATTATACTTATTTATGGTTTTGTAAATAATATGTATCCGCAGTATTTTCAAAAATTGTTTAGTCAATTTAGTCAGTCCTCCATGCGCATGATGCAAAATAGGGAACAGCTCTTAAATAATAGTGTTGCTTCCTTGTTATTGAATTTGTGTTTTATTTTAAGCTTTTCTTTAATGGCATCACTTCTTATTTATAACCGTCATTTATTGCCCATATCTTTTTGGCTAGTTTACTTATATATTTGTCTTTTTTTTGCAAGTCTATACCTTGGAAAATATATCTGTTTAGAAATAGCGGGCGCTATATTTAGTACGAAGGAATTAGTAAAGACCTATGTTTTCGTGGTATTCATGATAAACAAAGTACTTGGCATATTGCTCTTGCCCTTTATTCTCATTTTGGCATTCGCTAAGCCTATTTATTTTCCAGCGGCTATACTTTTCCTTTATCGATATTTGTTTTCACTTACCTCTGTAAGAAACAAATTACATATATCTTCCTTTCATTTTTTTCTTTACCTTTGTGCATTCGAAATACTGCCTATTATGATCTTGTATAAACTGGTGGTGCAGTATTTTGGCGGAACGTATTAAAAGCTGAATGATAAAAATGGCCATTAAAAAAATTCTTATTTCGCAAGCGCGTCCAGAAAGTGAAAAATCGCCTTATTTTGATTTGGAAAAAAAGCATAAAGTAGCACTACATTTTCATCCATTGATTCAACTAGTGCCCATTGCTGCAAAAGACTTCAGAAAAAACAAAATAGACATTGCTGTTTTTACCGCGGTTGTTTTCACCAGCAAACATGCTATTGACCATTTTTTTAGAACCTGCGATGAATTAAAAGTAAGTATCAATCAGGATACAAAATATTTCTGTATTACTGAATCGGTAGCGCTTTATTTACAGAAGTTTATTATGTACCGCAAGCGCAAAGTATTTTTTGGTGCAGATGGAACCAATAAAAAATTATTCGATGTGTTAAACAAACACAAGAGTAATGAAAACTTCTTATATGTGTGTAGCGAAAACCAACAAGACAATGAAATTGTGAATTGGTTAAAAGACCATGAATGTAAATTTGATTTAGGTTACATGTACAGAACCGAGTTTAGCGATATTAAAAAAGTACTAGCAGAACATAGTTTTGATGTTATATGTTTATTCACTCCAAGTGGTTTGAAAAGCTTATACCAAAACATGCCGAACTTTAAACAAAATGGAACCGCCATTGGCGCCTTTGGTTCTAGTACCTGCAAAGCAGTAGAAGAGGCAGGGCTTCAATTACATATTAAAGTACCTAGTCCTCAGACACCTAGCATGATTGCTGGCTTGGAACAATTTCTTTCCTCTAATAGTAAAAAGAAATAAATAAATTGCATTCAAATGAATGCAAGTCCAAAGCACACCAATAGTCTTATACACGAGACCAGCCCTTATTTATTCAATGGGAACCTTGGTCTGAAAATGCTTTGTCTTTAGCCAAAGAAAAGAATCAACCCATTTTATTAAGTATTGGCTATGCAGCTTGTCATTGGTGCCATGTGATGGAAAGAGAAAGTTTTGAGTCAGAAACAGTGGCCGAGTTCATGAATGCGCATTTTATTTGTATTAAAGTAGATAGAGAAGAAAGGCCCGATATTGATCATATTTATATGGATGCTTTGCAAGCCATGACAGGATCAGGAGGATGGCCCTTGAATATTTTTTTATTGCCTGATGGAAAACCATTTTATGGGGGCACTTATTTTCCACCTGTAGCCATGCCCCAGAGAGCTTCTTGGATGGATGTTTTACAAGGCGTTAAAAATGCATTTGAAAATAATTATGATAAGTTGGTAGAACAAGCCAATGAACTTACCAATCATATTGTAAGAAATGTTGTAGTACCTGTGAACTCGTCTAGTAGTATTGCATCAGGTGTAAATGACACAAACGGTATAGAAAATAATGAAGAACCACTTGCTACTAAAGAAGAAATTGAAATCATCGCTGGACGTATTTTACAACAAGCCGATACCCAGTGGGGTGGGTTTGGCAATGCGCCTAAGTTTCCGCAAACATTTGTACTACAAATGCTTTTTAGAAATTATTATTTAAATAAACATGAAGCTTCTTTAGTACATGCTATTCGCTCTATTGATAAAATGATACAAGGAGGTATTTATGATCATTTAGCAGGAGGCTTTGCAAGATATAGCACCGATGCGCAGTGGCAGGCGCCTCACTTTGAAAAAATGTTATACGATAATGCTTTACTCATTTCGGTAATTGCTGAAGCCTATCAAATCACTCAAAAAGAGTCTTATAAAAAAGTGATTGATCAAACCATTCATTTTCTGCACACAGAATTATGTAACGAGCAAGGGGCCTACTATGCAGCGCTGGATGCGGATAGTGAAGGTGTGGAAGGAAAATTTTATACTTGGTCTTACGCAGAAATAAAAAATTTATTGGACGATTCTATTGTTGAAGAATTTTGTAAATATTATCAAATAACAG
>JBEGKS010000292.1:0-1184 GCA_041183945.1 Bacteroidota bacterium
AATAAACAAATAAAGTTAATTAATTCCCTACATTCTAAAAAAGGAAGAAAAGAGAATGATTTATTTTTAGTGGAAGGAGAGAAGTCTTTGCTTGAATTAATTAAATCTGACTTTGTCATAGAGTTTTTTGTTTTTAGTGAGAGCCAGCTGGAATTAGTTAATCAAATTAGTCAGGTTTCAAAAGATCCCATCTATCTTGAAGACGCAGAAAATATCCAAAAGTTAAGCACCTTGGTTAATAACCAAATAGGTTTTGCAGTCGTACAACAAAAGAAATTCCCTTCTTTTAAAATTCAAGATCGTTACACCATTGTCCTTGATGGTATCCGCGATCCAGGAAATTTGGGCACTATTATTCGTATTTGCGATTGGTACGGATTTAAGCAATTGGTTCTTTCTGAGGATTGTACAGAATTTTATAATCCCAAAGTAATAGTGAATATAAAAAGATTGGTGCTGTTCTGAATGGAGAAAACATACACCACTACCAGTTTCCTGAGAAAGGTTTTATCATTTTAGGGAATGAATCAAACGGAATTCGGGAAGAAATTATGGACAGTTTGGATGAGCGAATCACTATTCCTGCTTTCGGAGAAGCAGAATCATTAAATGTAGGTATATCAACTGCCGTGATAGCGGATAATCTAAAGCGCTTTATCCTTAGCTAAATACTTCTCTATTGCCCAATGAGCTAGATACAAAACAGGCGTGAATAGTATGGCCACGAAAAATTTGTAGAAGTAATTATTAAATGAGACATTCATCCATTGTGTGAAAGTCCAATTTCCAAAAGCGTAGAAAGCAATCCCGATCACTAATACACTATCAATTAATTGCGAAATTAGCGTAGATCCAGTAGCTCTCAACCAAATATGCTTCGCACCTGTCCTTGATTTAATCTTTTCAAAAACTAAGGCATCAATGATTTGGCTAACTAAAAATGCTGATAATGAGCCTAGTATTATACCCAAACCTTGACGAAATATTCTTGCGAAGGCAGCATTAATATTAAAATTTTCAGTTCCTTTATTTACCTCCACCCAAAAATCAGCTGGGACTAACAAGGTAGCTGTGTAAATAATGAGAAATGAAAAAGCGATAAATAGGGCAGTGGTAAAAGAAATAAACCGAACTCCCGTTTTACCAAAATAATCATTAATTATATCTGATGTGATAAAAACAAG
>JBEGKS010000292.1:1229-3120 GCA_041183945.1 Bacteroidota bacterium
ACGATTGCATTCGTTAAGAATACCCCAAAAAGGAATATGAATAGCTTTTGTTTCCGAGAGAATTCGTTAAAAATCATTTGCGGTAGTTTTCAAAGTGAAGCGCAATTTTATCCAAAGCAACGCCTAATTGCTCTACGTGCGGAAGAAACACAATTCTAAAGTGATCTTTTCCTTTATAATTAAAACCCTGGCCACCTACTACTAGAATTTTTTGTTCTTCTAACAAAGACATCACAAAATGATCGTCATCTTCGAAATTAAATTTAGCCAAATCTATTTTAGGGAATAAATACAAAGCCCCTTTAGGCTTAACTGCACTTACGCCATCAATAGCATTAATTCGTTCGTAAGCAAGGTTCATTTGGCGGTTTAAACGACCTTCTTTAGCTACTAAGTCATTAATCGATTGATATCCTCCTAAAGCTGTTTGAATACCATATTGTGTAATCACATTGGCACATAAACGTGTACTAAACAGGAAATTCAATCCTTCTATATAGGATTTTGCTTTGTGTTTTGCACCCGTTAAAATCATCCAACCACCTCTAAAGCCAGCAGCACGGTAATTTTTAGACAAACCACCCATCGTGATAATTAAAATATCATCTGATAAACCAGCTGCGGTATGATGAGAAGTCCCATCATACAAAATCTTATCATAGATTTCATCAGCAAAAAGAACTAATTGATGCTTAGCTGCTAAAGCTACCACCTGTTTAACTGTTTCTTTAGAATAGACTGCTCCAGTAGGATTATTCGGATTAATTAAAACAATTGCCCTGGTACTAGGCGTAATTTTTGATTCCATATCCGCTAAATCTGGAGCCCAATCATTTGCCTCATCACAAATATAATGTACTGCTTTGCCGCCAGCTAAACCCGCCACCGTAGTCCAAAGAGGATAATCGGGAGAGGGAATCAATACTTCATCATCTGTATTCAGCAAAGCGGTCATGACTAATGAAATCAATTCACTAACTCCATTCCCAATGTAAATATCTTCCATCAAGATATTCTTTACACCCAGATTTTGGTAATACTGCATTACCGCTTTACGTGCAGCAAATAAACCACGGGAATCAACATATCCCTGCGCATTTCGTATATTTACGATAATATCATGGACAATCTCGTCAGGCGTCTCAAAGCCAAAGGCGGCGGGATTACCAATATTTAATGAAGTGATCTTGTAACCCTGATTTTGGAGAGCTAATGCTTTATCATAAACCGGTCCTCGAATTTCATATTTTAGGTGATCGAGACGCTTACTTTTTAATATATCCATGCTATTTTTGATAGAATTGTAAAAATAGCAATTTAATTTTAATTGAATTTACCCCCTTTTATGAATTATTAATTGGTTATAAATATTACTTAGCCAGAGGTAAGGTATTTCAAATTTCGAGGGTTCTTGTTTTCAAGTATATACTTCGATTTATATCACTTGTAAGTTTACTTATTCTCTGCTTTTATTCTATCGAGGTGAAGCAAAATAGGGATGTAGAGAGTTCCAAATTAGGAACTACATTATTGGTTATTTCGGCAAATAGTTCTAGTTTAACTTGGAATTCATTAGTAGAAAAAGTGAAAGAATTGCCTGAAAATAGCACCTATGGCTTATCTATCTATGAACCAGAAGAGAATCAATTTCTACAAGTAATTCCTGCTACGAACCGTGATTCATTTTTGAATTTAGTCGAAAGAGCTAATGAAACTACTTCGGAACATCCTAAACGATTACTAGCAGAGCAATTGCCATCTCATCCCAAAGAAGATCAATTTGACATATTCGTATTATCAAATCATCGTTGGAAGTCCATATCTGATGATATGAATAAGTCCTCAATTTTTTCTACAAATAGCATAAATAGCTGGATTGGAAGCTCCTACG
>JBEGKS010000293.1:0-2502 GCA_041183945.1 Bacteroidota bacterium
CTTTAATAGGTGGGGTAATTTCTCAAGTTCTTTTACCTAAATTGGATAATAACAATGAATAAGAAATATATGAAATTAGCAGCTTTGGCTGCAATAGCGATAGGAGGTTATTTAGTAATAAAAAATATACTAAATAAGCCTAACGATTCTAATAAAGAAGCTCCGACTCCTAACGACCCAAGCAAAATTAAAACTTCAGATTTCCCAATTAAAAAAGGAAGTAAAGGAGAAAAGGTTAGAGAAATTCAAACACTACTTATAGGTATTGACCCAAATTCACTTCCTAAATATGGTATTGATGGACTTTTTGGTTCTGAAACAGAAGCTTCTTTATTTAAGTATTTGAATAAAAAATCTGTTGATAATCAAGATGATATAACAAACTTGAATGGATTAAAAGATGCAGCTCAAGCTACAGCTTTACAAACTTCAATAGATGCAAATAGAAGTACTTCAGCAAATCAAATTATAGGTGATTTGAGATTAAATAAGGGGAAGGGCTTGTATGCAAAATTTGATACTCAGTATTCTGTTGGTGGATTATCATTTAGTGGGTCTGAAATTAATTTATCTACCAAAACAGCAAAAGAAGGAGATAAAATAGTAAATGGTTTTGAAATTAAGGATATGAGTGTTTTACCAAGTGGATATTTAAAAGTTACAACAAATAGTGGAGGATTGAATGGTGGATTTATTAAAATAAGTCCTTTCGCTGTAGTAACAAAATAGTATATTTATATAAAAAATAACCATAAAAATGGAAGAAGTAAATTTAGAAAAGAAGCTTACTGCCAACCAACTTTTTAAAGAATATAAAGACGAGGGTGGCACATTGAATTTTTCAGATTGGTTAACTAGAGAAAAGACAAAAGGTATTTTCCCTATTAATTCTAATCTTAATCAAGAAGTAGGTAAAAAATTAATTGATTTAAAAGAAGAAGAAATGAGTAAAACAGTTTTAGGATTTCCTGTAAGCACCTTGCTAATCGCAGGTGGAGTAATCGTAGTAGCAATAGTTGCTGTTAATGTATTAAAAAAGTAGTTGGTGGTTTAGGTGCTTATGCTTTATACCGCTATTATCAAAAAAAAGGTAAAAAACCATTTGATGATTCAAAAGTGGTTGATATTGTTATTGCAGAAGAGCAAGACAAATATAGTACACCTTTCCAAGCTGAATACAATATTGTAATGCCATCAGATATGATAAGTGCTAAAGTGAGAGCAAAATCAGCAGAGCTAAGAGCAGGAAGATTTGCAATCCAAACTGACAAGGTACAAGCACCATTATATATATAAGTATGCAGTATAAGTTATGGACAAGATATGAGCCTGTAATGGTTAAGGTAGTGGTAAAAACAAATGAACCACAGCCAATTGTGTTAAAGGCGTTTGACCCAACACAAGCCAATACGGTTTTTATGGACAGAGAAAAGATGGTAGATGGAGTTCAAGAGTTGTTTGTAAGGATGCCAATTTATAATAAAAAAAATGGCAACCTACCGAAAGGTCAGGACAGTTCTTTTGAAGTAGTGGAAATCAAAAAAGAAGACTTGGACATTACTTTGGCTAAAACCAAAATGGACAATTCTTTAGTTAGGAACTTTGTTGCTTTTGCTCAAAAGTTTGCATACAATGCAGGTTGGGTTCAAGCTCCAAAAGATTATATGAGCTCAGTAGGTGCTTTTAAAATAGAATATCTACCTTATATAACTAACAATAAAACAGGGACTAAAATGGCTACTCCTGCTCGTATAAGTACTAAAAATGGTCGTATACAAGTATCTCAGGAATCATTTTTACCTTTTACTATTCCTATGAGAATGGCAATCTTATTACATGAGTTTAGTCATTACTACTTGAATAGTGATATTGCTAACGAGACAGAAGCTGATTTAAACGGACTTACAATTTATTTAGGATTGGGCTACCCTATCAAAGAGGCCTATTCTGCTTTCATAGATACCTTTATTGGTTATCCAACGGAGCAAAACAAAAGAAGATATGATATTATCAATAGGTTTATAAAAGACTACATTGACGAATATAAAATAAAAGATGTCTACGCTGTAGGCGAATAAAATTAAAGTTATGGCAGAAGATAAAGGATTATTAAGAGTTTATACAGAATTGCCTAGTTGGGCCAAAGGTGTTGTCGTTGTTGGTGGCATAGCTATTGGCTATATTGCAGTTAGCTCAATAGTAAAAGCAATTAAAGGTAATTTAGAACAAAAAAAATCTGAAAAAGAAGTAAATACTGCTAAACAAGAGTTACAAGATGAAATTAAAAGTGGTAAAAAGCCAACAATTTCAAGAAGTACTGCGGAAGCTATTTCTAATGGATTGATAGCAGCAGCACAACTCTGTGGAACAGATGATGGTTTATTTCTTGGCGAATTTGATAATATTGCAAATCAAGCTGACATGTTATTATTAGTTGATGTTTTTGGTTTAAGAAAAAAAATGAGATGTCCTTTTTCTTCTGATAGTTATGATAATCCATGG